>JAQBOU010000259.1 GCA_028287865.1 Mucilaginibacter sp.
CCCTGTACACTCATGGCATTCACCAGCCGCCAAAAGTTCCGTTTATCATCAAAAAAGACACAGTAATAACGATCCGGCCGGCTAACTGGAACGATCTGTTTAATAACAGTATAACGGGCACAGTAAAATATTACCATAATTTTGAAGACCATGATCTTAAATACACCCGTAATGTGGTAGTTTGGCTTCCACCGTCTTACTATAAATCGCCAAATAAAAGATTCCCTGTATTGTATGCACATGACGGGCAGAATGTATTTATACCAAATTCTATCAATTCGGGCGAGTGGCGAATGGATGAAACCGCCGACAGCCTGATGCGGCTAGGTAAAATTCAGGAATTTATAATAGTGGCTATTGATAATACGAAAGACCGTTGGGATGAATATTCAGGGACGCCCGAGGGCATGGCTTACATTAATTTTATAGTAAATAATCTTAAGCCTTTTATTGATAAAAACTATCGTACCAAAACTGATAAAACGAATACAGCTGCAATTGGGTCGTCAATGGGCGGACTTATCTCCTTTTATATGGTATGGCTACACCCTGATGTTTTTTCGAAAGCAGCCTGCTTATCCAGCGGTTTTGCTTATGATAATGGCCATATTATTGATAAGGTAGCTTCATCATCTAAAAAACTACCAGGTACGCGCTTGTATCTTGATTGCGGTGATCAGGAACTGGATAAATATTTTTTAAATGATAATAACAGGATGTATGAACTGCTGAAGAAAAATCATCCGGAAGTTAAGTTGAGTTACAAGGTATTTGAAGGCGCCGCTCATAACGAATATGCCTGGGCCAAACGATTATCAGATCCCCTTACCTATCTATTTGGCAATATTAAAACGCAATAAAAATGGCTGTAACATGCAAGGCAGCCATTACCGATGGCAACGGAAACTTTACAATTGAAGATATTGAAGTGCACGATCCGCAACATGACGAAGTGCTGGTAAAAATAAAGGCAGCAGGACTTTGCCATACTGATTATGATTCGCTTAACTGGGGAAAACAACTTATTATTGGTCATGAAGGTGCCGGCATCGTAGTTAAAACCGGCAAGGACGTAACCGGATTACAAACGGGCGATAAAGTAATGTTAAGCTGGGCCATGCATTGTGGTCATTGCTTCCAATGCCTGGAAGGGAATGAACATTTGTGTGAGGTTGCTTCTCCGGTAGCAGCAGGGAATAATGATTATACTCCTGGCCATGCCCATCCCTTGGGAACTACATTGAACGGCGTTCCCGTTCTGCGGTCATTTAACATTGGTACCATTGCAGAATATACACTTGTAAAAGCATCGGCAGTAGTAAAAAACTATTCGCAAAAAATGTCGTTTCCGGCAGCAAGCATTATAAGCTGCGGGGTAATGACCGGCTACGGATCGGTAATAAATGCTGCAAAGGTTAAACCGGGCGCATCTGTTGTAGTGCTTGGAACGGGCGGCGTGGGTTTAAACGTGATCCAGGGAGCTAAAATAGCCGGGGCCGCACTGATTATTGCCATTGATATAAATGCTACACGCCTTAAAATGGCTGAACAATTTGGCGCTACTCACACAATACTCGCCGACAAAGCTGATACAGGCTTGTTAAATGCCGCTGAAGAAGTGAAATTACTAACAAATGGCCGTGGTGCCGACTACGCTTTTGAATGCACCGCCATACCAGCACTTGGGGCAGCACCGCTTGCCATGGTACGCAATGCCGGCACAGCAATACAGGTAAGTGGAATTGAACAGGAAATAACTATTGATATGAAACTGTTTGAATGGGATAAAATTTACATAAATCCTTTGTATGGCAAATGCAGGCCACAAATAGATTTTCCAAAAATTGTAGCACTTTATGAGGATGGTGCGTTATTGCTGGAAGAAATGATCACCAATACTTATACTTTAAACAATCTCGGGACGGCCTTTGAGGATATGCTTAAAGGTACAAATGCGAAAGGTGTCATCATTTTTGAATAAATAATATGTCCAGATTCAGAACCCTAGAAATTTCCAATCCGCAATTCGAAAATAATAACCTGCGTTTTATAACAGTAAAAACACCGAATCTTAAAGGCAGGGGCGATATTTGTGTTTATGTGCCCCCGGGCATTCGATCATCCGTAGCATTACCTATTGTTATACTTTTACATGGTGTATATGGAAGCGCATGGAGCTGGCCCTACAGTTCAGGCGTGCATTTACAGGCTAATGATCTGATACAAAAAGGCGACCTGCCCCCGATGATCATTGCGATGCCATCCGACGGCTTATGGGGTGATGGGTCTGGTTTTTTACCTGTTGGAGATTACAATTTTGAGAAATGGATTGCAGAAGATGTGCCGGATGCCTTGATTGAAAGTATAACGGGCGCAAAAAACGAATCGCCAATGTTTATTTCAGGTCTTTCGATGGGGGGATTTGGCGCATTGCGTATAGGAGCAAAGTATGCACCAAAATTCAATGCCATATCGGGCCATTCATCTATTACAAGCTTACCGCAAATAAAATTATTTGCAGAAGAGTCATTAAAATTATATGCTCAGCATATTGTAACCGACGAAGATGTATTGGAAACATTTATTAAATATCGCCAAACCCTGCCCCCGGTAAGATTCGACTGTGGTATAGAAGATCTTTTAATTAATTATAACCGGAACCTTCATAAACAATTGGAAAAAGCGAACATTCCTCATCTATACGAAGAAAACCCGGGAGGACATGAATGGTCCTATTGGTCAAAACACATAACCAGTTCATTAAAATTCTTTTCAGAAAACATGTAACGTTTATAAACCCGTTTTATTTGGCAAAAACAGCACTTGTACTGGTTTCACTCTGTTTACCCTTTTTCAATGGCATTAAAATTACAAGGCTCATAATAGCCAATAAAATAGATAAAAGTATTAAGGTAGTTTTGTAATCTTCCCAACCTCTATTTCTTTTCTTTCTCTTCACATTTTTCATAGCCGAGGTATTAATGTAAATATGTTATAATAAAGCTATACGCCATATTATAAAAAATGTAACAGGACGCCTAAAAATTTTGGAACTTAGTTTAAGTAACAGAAAAAATAGTGCTTGGTTTACAAAAATAACAATTCCGTTTATTCAAACGTGCTAAAATTAAATTATCATTATTAAGTCAGTTTTGATTTTGAGCAAACTGAATTTCAATATTTGTCGTTAATAGCTTGTATGAATGCATTCCAGCGTTCATAATTGTGATAAGGTTTAGGTTGAAAGCCCCCAAGCAGCGAGTGCAAGGGGGCTTTTATTTTTTTAAAATATCTATATTACCCCCGGAATGAACGAATTAAAAAAAGAGTTGTATAATTTATGTATTTCTTATGTGCAAAAAAGCATGGAGGCTGCGCAACAAGCTATTGAAGAAGCACAAAAAGCATCAAATGACGACACCAAAAGCAGCGCCGGTGACAAATATGAAACCAGCCGTGAAATGATGCAGCAGGAAACAAACCGTAACCTTGATCAATTAAATGAGGCTAATAAATTAAAGGTGACTTTAAATCATATATCATTTTCCGGCACCGCTGAAATAGCTGAAACCGGCAGCGTTGTGATCACTAATAATGGTAATTTTTATATTGCTGTAAGTGCCGGTATATTAACTGTAAATAACGAAAACTATTTTGCTGTTTCCCCGTTTTCTCCCATAGGTTTAAAGTTAAAAGGGCAAAAAGCAGGCTTTGAATTTAAATTAAATGATAAAAATTACCTGATAAAAAAGGTATTTTAAAAAAAAATAAAACATTTATTGCCTATTTGCAATTTTTAAGAGTAATCATCAAATATCTATTATATATTTGATAATAATAAAAGGTGGCAAGCAAAGTTGACTTGCACATTATAAACTAAATTTTGATGAACATATTTGTAGGAAGTCTTCCCTTTTCATTAGAGGAAGCCGATTTAAGAGAGCTTTTCGAAGCTTATGGTGAAGTAAGCACCGTTAAATTAATTAGCGACAGAGAAACCGGCAGAAGCAAAGGTTTCGGATTTGTTGAAATGTCTGATGATGAAAGCGCTCAAAAAGCGATTACCGGTTTAAATGGCGCTGAGGTTAAAGGCAGAACAATTGCTGTTAGCCAGGCAGAAGAAAAGAAACCAAATGACCGCAGAAGCGGCGGTGGCGGCGGCTACGGTGGTAACCGTAGTGGCGGCGGCGGCTATGGTGGCGGCGGTAGTCGTGGCGGTAGCGGCGGCGGCGGTTATTCAAGGGATAACAATCGTGGTGGCGGCAGCGGAAGCGGCGGTGGCGGCGGCCGTTGGTGAAATATATATTTAATAAAAACGCCTTACCAAATGGCAAGGCGTTTTTATTAAAATGATATTTTGCCTGGTTACTAAATTTTAATTGATGCTCTAAGTCCTTCGGTCTTTCAGTAGCTAGTTGGCTATGATTAGCCCGGTTATTTCGTGGCTGTATCTTAAATGCTTCTCAGCATTTCATAAATCACCTACCGCTATCGATATAATCAATCGTTAAGCGCGATCGCTCCATCAAACCCTACCTATCCATCCCCCACTACTCTTTTACTGTAGATCCATCTCTTATTTCTTCCGACGCTTGTTTAACAACTGTATCACCTTGTTTAATGGCGCCGTAAACTTCTACCATATCCGCGGTGGATAACCCCTTTTTAACTTCAACCCATTCCGCATGGTGATTTGAAATTTTTATTACAAACACTTTTTCAGTTGATGTTACCACAGCAGTTTTAGGTACTATGGAAGCACTGTCGCGAGAAGGCAATGGAACATCTACCTCGGCAGACA
Organism: Mucilaginibacter sp.; assembly: GCA_028287865.1. GTDB lineage: Bacteria > Bacteroidota > Bacteroidia > Sphingobacteriales > Sphingobacteriaceae > Mucilaginibacter. The sequence goes on from JAQBOU010000259.1 coordinate 4,802, forward strand.
TATGAGGTAATAACTTTTTATTTTTATTATAAACATCCATTTCTAATCGCTCTGACCTTAATCTGGTGTCCAAAGCGCCTGCCAAACGTTTAACTTGTGCTGTGAACTTTTCGTTAGGCAGCGAAGCTACAGAGAATGTCACCGTGTTTTTATCGTTTAGTCCGCCTGTATAACTTTCAGGAACCGATATTACCAAACGCATACGCTGCTGATCCTGTAAAACAAATAACGGATCGGTACTTTTACCACCCGGCCCTACATATGCACCCATATTAACATTACGTGCTGTTATTACCCCATCGAAAGGCGCCCTTATCTGCAAGTAGTTTAAGTTTGCGGCCACTTCTTTGTAAGTTGATCTGGCAGCTTCAACGTTAGCAAGGTCTGAATTTTTCTTTGCCTCTGCTTGCTCCAGGTCGTTTTGGGAAACTGTTCCCGGAGTTTTACTGGTACTTAATAAGCGGTCGTAAGTTGCTTTGCTGGCATAATATACTGCTTCCTGTTGTTTAATACGTGATTGTGCTTCTGCCAATTGGGAGTTGATTTCCGGCGCTTCTAAAGTTGCCAATAGTTGTCCCTGGTGTACCTTGGAACCAATATCCACTAAAAGATTTTTTACATAACTATTTATCTTAGCATACAGATCTACTTCCTGGTAGGGTATTAGTTCGCCGGGGATAGCAATAGTTGTGTTTAATTTACCCTTTTTAACAGGCACCGGTACAACTGTAGGTGTATCAATGGCATTTTCCTGCTGTACAGTTTGTGCCTGTTCTTCTTTTTCCATTTTACCTGGCCCGCATGAGCTCAGTAGGGTTGCGCCTATAACCAAAACAGTTAAAGCGGCAATAAATTTATTTTGTTGAATGTTCATGATGGTGCTGTGGGACATAAAATTTACTTTCTTTATCTTCAGGATCTAAGGAAACAGAATCAGTTGTTGCATTACCCTGCACCCATGCAAAAACAAGGGGCAATATCAACAGGGCGGCAAAGGTAGAAGCAAGTAATCCTCCAATAACCGCCCGGCCAAGGGGTGAAGTTTGGTCACCGCCTTCACCAAGGCCGGATGCCATAGGAATCATACCTACTATCATGGCTAAGCTAGTCATTAAAATTGGCCTTAAACGTAATGCGACTGCTTCACGTGCTGATTTCAGCGCATCGCCATTATGCTTTCTTAGTTCTTCGGCATTAGTTATTAGTAACACCGCATTTGAAATAGAAACCCCAACAGACATGATCATACCCATATAAGATTGCAGGTTAAGGGTTGCCCCGGTTAATTTAACCAAGAACAACGATCCGAATAATACCGCCGGCACGGTTGATAATACAGCTAACGACACTTTAAATGATTGGAAATTGGCCGCCAGCATCAGGAAAATAACAAGTACAGCAACCAGCAAACCGGTTTGTAAACTATCCAGGGTATCCGTTAATGTCTGGCTCATTCCACGTAGTTCAACTGTTAGTCCACGCGGTAATTTCCCTAATGATTTAATGGCTTTTTGCACATCATTGGTTGCTGAACCTAAATCTTTATTATTGATATTGGCAGTTACCGAAAGCGTAGGCACCGCGCCAATGTCGTCATCCTCGCCATTGGTGGTATCCTGTTTTACCTGGGCAACATCACTGATTATTGGCCGGGGCTGATTGCTCAATACCGGTATTTCTTTTATATCATTTAAACTGGTCATTTTATATTCAGGCACTTCAACCTGCACCAGGTAACTTAAGCCAGCTTTTTCATCGATCCAGTTATTTTTTTCGGTAAAACGCGACGATGATGTTGAAGCAGTAAGCGTGCGCGATATATCACCTACGCCAACGCCCAATTCAGCAGCACGCACCCTATCTATGTTGATATTTATAGACGGATACCTGAATGACTGTGCTATTTGCACATCGCGCAGGTAATCAATGCCGCTTAGTTTACTCATCACCTTATAGGCATAATCTACATTTTGTTTCTTGTCTTTGCCTGTCAGCGCTATTTCTATTGGCGTAGGTGATCCCTGGCTCAAAATTTTATCAGTGAGTTCAATAGGCTCAAATGATACCTTTATCTCGGGCAACTCTTTTTTCATGGCGTTTCTGAAACGCTCTTTCAACTCATCCAGGTTCACCTTATAACCTTCAGCGAGCTGAACCTCCATTACGGCTTCCTGAGGTCCCGCCATAAACATATAGATAGGATTTGTTGAAAATGATGAAGGGTGTGTGCCAACCAATGTTGACGTAATAGCTATATTATTTTTGCCAACCAGCCTTCCTAATAAATGGAGCGCATGTATGGTAGTAACTTCTGTCCGTTCCATCCTGGTACCATCAGCACCCCGCAAACGGACCTGGAATGTACCCGAATTAACTTTCGGCAAAACATCACGACCAATAATGTTAAACAGTAAAAATGCCAGTCCAAAAGCTACTACTACATAAGCAATTACAATTAGTTTACGATTAGGCATCATTAAGTCCATCAGATCAAGGAAACGCAGCCTGAATTTGTCAAAACGATTTAACTTATGCCCCTTGCCTTCGGTAGCTTTTTTAACTGCCAGCTCTTTTTGCTCCCATTGGTCTCCTTCGTCATCAAGGGCAAAGCCGTCTTTATGGCTTTTGTCTTCATGCTCATTTTTCATCATCCAGTTAGCCATAATTGGTACAAATGTTTGCGCCAGGAAATAGGATACGATCATTGAAAAACCAATTGCAAGTGCCAGCGGCAGGAACAATGCACCCGGAATACCAGTCATGGTAAAAGCCGGTGCAAACACAGCAAGAATACAAAATAAGATAAGCAACTTTGGAAAGGCGATTTCCTTACAGGCATCCCATATAGCTAATGCTTTGGGCTTGCCCATATCAAAATGCTGGTGGATATTTTCGATGGTTACCGTAGATTCATCAACCAGGATCCCTATGGCCAGCGAAAGCCCGCTCAGCGTCATGATATTTATGGTTTGATGAAACAGATACAGGAAGAATATAGCCGATATTACACAGGTGGGTATTGTTAATATTACAATAAGCGCACCGCGCCGGTCACCCAAAAACAACAATACCATTAATCCGGTAAGTACGGCGCCAATGGTTCCTTCTTCGGCTAAACTTTTTACCGCATTTATAACATATACAGACTGATCAAACACAAATGACAGCTTAACATCAGGCGGCACTAAAGCCTGGAAACGGGGAATTGCCTTTTTAAGGTTTTGCACTACTTCCCAGGTAGATGCTGTTGCCGACTTAGTAATAGGCAGGTATACAGAACGCTTGCCATTTATAAGCGCATAACCGGTTGTAATATCGGCTGCGTCTTCAACAGTGGCTACGTCATGTAAAAAAACAGTTTGAACGCCATTCTTAAATAATGGAATATTTCCAAAATCACTTACCTTTTTTATTGTTGTGTTGGCCGGCGTTAAATAATTTAAATCGCCTATACGTACGTTACCTGCCGGTGTATTCTGGTTGTTATCGCGCAAAGCTAAAACCAACTGATCCGGCGTTAAATTATGCGAACGAAGCAATTCGGGATCTGCTTTTATTACAACAGTACGTTGATTACCTCCAAAGGGCGCCGGAGCCACCAGCCCCGGAACTGAAGTAAAAGACGCACGCACATATACCGATGCATAATCCAGTAATTCATTATTGCTTCGGGTTGCACTGCTCAATACCAGCTGTCCTACCGGTAAAGTGGAAGCGTCAAAGCGTAAAATAAATGGCGGTTGCGACCCCTGCGGGAAACCAGCCTGCGCTCGATTCGTATAGCCTGTTACCTCCGCTGCAGCCTGGGCCATGTTGGTGCCTTCGTAAAAAGTAACTTTTATCAGCGTTAAACCCTGTATGTTTTTTGTTTCGATACTTTTAACTCCCGATACAAATAATAACAAGTTAACGTACTGCTTGCCAAAGTAGGCTTCCATTTGATCGGGGGTAAAACCACCATAAGGATGCGATACATAAATAACGGGCAAATTAAGATCGGGAAAAATATCGATCTTGATGCTGCGTACAGCATTTATACCAAAGAAAAACAATCCTGCAACTATAACCAGTATGGTAATTGGCCTTTGAAGGGCCCCTTTAATCATTCCCATTATCTAATATCTGTGTTAAAAGTTATTTATAAATATTCCAAAATCACCTGTCGCCGCCGCTTTATATAATATTGCCTGCCATACGTTATTTGAGGCTATATAATTATCAACCTCGGCGCGGTTTAAAACATAGAGCGCTTGTGTAAAATCAACAATATTGGCAAGGCCGTTTTTATATAAGGCAAACTTTTGGTTATAGGCGTCTGATGCCGCCTTAACCTCAATTGGCACTTCGTGATAGTTTTTTAATGCATTACTGATACGGGTTTCGGCAAGCACCTGCTGATCCCTTAACTGCTGGCTAACCACCTCATAATCATCTTTGTATTGTTGCGAAGTGAATTTTTGCGATTTAACCTGATAATGTACTCTCAATGGAGTTGTAAGGTTCCACGTTACCCCTACGCCAACCAGATAATTGTATCGGGTTGGTTGAATACCGGCGCCGTAACTACTGTTAATGGTATACGCATTAGAACTGGCTGCAGCACCCGTTACTGAATTAGATGCGGCGGCGGCATTTGGACTAAACCCCGTCCCGCGTCCATCAAAAGTGCCAAACAAAGAAAAAGTGGGATAACTAAATGTGCTTAAATATTTAGCCTGCTCATCACTTACATTGATCCGGTTTTGAAAAAAACGCAATGTTGGATGGTTCTCAAAAGTTACCTGTGGTTGCGGGTTAATATTAGCAGGTGTTTTAGTTACAAAGGCACTGTCTAACTGAAAATCCTGCGGTACTATTCCCATGTATTCTGATAACAGGTTACTTTGTTCCTGCACGGTTTCCTGTGCATTGGTAAGGTAAATCCTGGCATTCGATACTTCGGCATTGGCCTGTGACGAGTCAACGCCGGGGTTTAATCCATTTTTTACCCGGGCCACCACTACTTTTTGAAGATCGATTGCACGGTCGAGATTATCCTGTTGTGCCTTGCTTAGCTGCTGGGCTGCAAGCAAATTTAAATAGGTGCTTGCTACACGTACCTCATGCTGAAATTGTTCCTGCACAAGATCGGTTTCATTAAGGTTTACAACGTTTTTTTGTACTTTAACTTTTTCTACAGCCTTACCAAATGAGAAAAAGTCCCAGCTTACATTACTCAGATAAAGTGAGCCAAAAACAGCGTCCCAGTTTTGTTTTCCAAGCACAGGTCCCGATGAAGACAAGCCTTGCCCCTTTAATGCGTAAAGAGGGCCGAACTGAGAATTTACAGTACCGCGGTCTTGCTGGGCAGAAATAGTTAGATCTGGCAAATATTCTGTTTTTGTTTCCGTTAAATATGCTTTAGAAGCATTTAACTGGTTAGCTTTTGATTTTATGGTACCATAGTTAGCCAAAGCAATTTGTTCAGCTTCTTTCATCGTAAGCAACTTTTGGCCATCAGCCTTAAAAACAAATAAAACACTCAAAAAACCTAAAATGACTTGTTTTGAAGAGATGTTTAACATAAGTGTAATTTTTACACTGCAAAATTAGAATTATCTTCTATATGAAAAAAATGAATTAAATTTGTTACAATTATTAAAATAACTAATAATGAATATAGCACTTCACCATTTTAGATTGATAGATACCATCTCAAAAGAGGGAACTTTAACTAAAGCAGCTAAGACACTGCGCCTTACTCAGTCTGCTTTAAGTCACCAGTTAAAGGAACTGGAGCGGGAACTCGACGTCGAAATATTCACGCGACAGGGAAAAAGATTACATTTGGCTGAACAAGGCTACCGTTTTTTGCGAAGCTCCGAAAAAATTTTAGCAGAGATTAAGTCGCTTGAGGAGGATATAAACAATTATAAAAATGGTAAAACGGGTAAGTTAAGCATCAGCATGCAGTGCTACACCGCTTATCATTGGCTGCCGGGTGTTATAAAATATTATAAAAGACGCTGGCCAGATATCAACATTCAAATTTTATCAGACGCTACCCGGAGGCCGTTGGAGTACCTGATGAACGGCGACCTGGATATAGGCATTATCCGTACCCAAATGGTAAATACTAAAATACGGTACGAGCCTATTTTTGAAGACCGGCTGGTTGCTGTTATTTGCAAGGATCATCCTTTAGCAAAAAAAGATGTGATAGCAATTACTGATTTCCAGGACCAGGAATTGATATTGCCCCTGTATGATCCATCCTACCAGGATACACCGGTTATTGAATCGCTGATCCAGGCACAGCAAGTAAAACCCAAAACCTTGCATCGTATACATTATACTGATGCAACTATTGAAATGGTAAATGCCAACCTTGGCATCACAGTGATGGCCGATTGGATTGTTGAACCTTACCTGGCAGGCCGGAATATTGTTACAAAGCCTTTACATCATAGTATTGCCAAACGCGCCTGGTTTGCAGCTACCTGTAAGCAAACTCCGGCAATACAGAATTTTTTGGAATGTTTAAAATTGTATTTTTCAGGAGCTGATATGACCCTGGATGAAACAGAAAAGAAATTGATCATCGAAGAACACGTTATTGAGAAGCAAACAGACGATCAAGCCGCCGCGGTCGTCATTAGTTTGAATAAAGCAAAGGTGGCCGTTAATACTTTGCAGGATATTAAGCATTATCAATATTAATTGCAGCACTCAGGGATGGAGATCAATGGATTTTTGATCGAAGTGTAAACAAGGCCATTTCATGAAAATAACATCGTTTATTTTATTTGCCGGGATTGTTTGCTCCCATTCCGTTTTTGCGCAACAGACTTTGAAACCTTTTCCGCAGCATGTAAAATATGTTGCAGGCACTATTAAACCTGATAATATTTCGCAGGCTCAATTAGATAAAACGGTAGGCGATTTTTATACGGAATGGAAAAAGCGGTTTATAAAAAGCGCCGGCAATAACGAAAGCTACGTTTGGTTTGAAAACGTTGGCAAAAAACAATGTGTATCCGAAGGACAGGGATACGGGATGATAATCAATGTATTAATGGCAGGTTTTGATCAATCAGCAAAAACCACCTATAACAAACTCTATAATTATTATCGGTTACACCCCGGCAGCAAAAGCCGGTATTTAATGGCATGGGCACAAAATGCCGATGGAAAAGATATAGATAAAACATCAGCAACTGACGGTGATATGGATATAGCCTACTCCTTGTTACTGGCAGATAAACAATGGGGAAGCAAGGGGGCAATCAATTATTTGATAGCTGCCAAAGACATGATCGCTGCCATAATGCAATATGAAATCAACCATCAAACCTGGTCGGTTTTAATCAGCGACGGTGTAGAGGCGGAAAGCAAGGATTATTTTGATATGCGTTCCTCTGATTTTATGCCTGCTCACTTTAAGGCTTTTGAAGCGGCTACGAAGGATACCAGGTGGACAAAAGTGATCGATGCCAATTATAAACTTTTCAGCAGCTTACAGGATAACTACAGCCCTGATGCCGGATTAATACCGGATTTTATTGTGCACATCAACAAAAAGCCCCGGCCCGCTCCACCCTATTTCCTTGAATCGCGCTATGACGGATATTATAATTACAATGCCTGCCGCGATCCCTGGCGCATTGCTACGGATTATATACTTACTGGCGATAAACGGTCAAAGACTATAACAGCTAAAATAAATACCTGGATACGCGAAACCACTAACAACAACACTTATAATTTGTCGGCAGGATATACATTAGCCGGCAATGATATAAAAGGCCGGTATTTTGAGGCCTTAAGCTTTATTGCACCGTTTGGAGTATCGGCCATGACTGATAAAAAAAACCAGGCATGGTTAAATAAAGTTTGGGCTTATCTTGTAGCTTTTAAACTGAAAGATTACGACTATTATGACAACAGCATTAAACTGCTGGATATGATCATCATGTCCGGAAATTATTGGAAGGTTGACTAATTGGATAAGTTATTAAAGAGGTGTTCCATTTTGCGGGACGGAACGCATGGAACGTTTGGAACGGGTGGAACACTTGAAATAAATGACATAACAACTTTATTTATAGATAGTTAAATAATTAGTGAATATTTGCACGCAAAGATGAATTGATTATAAATTAACCATCCGGCATTCTTTTCGCCGCGTCAAGTCCGCTCGTTAATGCGGCTTCTACTGTCCCCATTGCGGGGCCTTCATATAAATATTCACCTGCAAAATACAGGGTTTTATTTACCGGTTTATTTAACAGCTTACGTAATGCCGGAGCTGTAATGGTATCATAAGCGTATGATCCGCGGGTAAACGGTTCATTTGTCCAGTTGGCAATGTTATAGGAAACCAACTTGTCTTTCAATTCATCCGGATCCAGTTTAAATATATTGCTTAGCGATTGCAGTGATTGTTGTAATATTTCTTCATTAGTAATATCCGTCTTTGCAGCTGCAGCCATACCTCCTAACCAGCCGGTAAGTACGGAGCTGTGTTGCGGTTCCTGTGTCCACCAGGTTGGGATTTCCTCTTCCGAAAACAGAAAGGCCATATTTTTTAAACTTGTTCCCGTTGGTTCCTTTCCCGGTTTATCCACCCAAAAAGATTTGTCAAACTCCAGCAAAATTTTAATGATGGCACCAAATCCCATTGCTTGTAGCGCCTTTTCCTGTTTATGGATGGCGGGAATAAAACTGATCGCACCTTTTTCGTTTTTATCGGCCTGCAGTACTCCTAATGGTAGCGCAATAAGTATTTTACTCCCATCATAAGCCGTTCCATCTTCAGTGAGTGCCGTTACTTTTCCGCGTTGCCAATGAATTTCTTTTACCGCACAATTCAGCCAGATCTCTCCGCGTGCATTTTTAATTTCTTCTTCCAGGTATTTTATCATCACACCATATCCGCCTTTAATGCGGTGCTGGGCGTTATTGTCTTCGCTTTGCCATTCCTTTCGCAGGGCAAAGGTGCTTGCTTTTGCAGGATCGGCGGTATCATAGCCGGATACAAAATTCCGAACTGAATCTTTCAGCTGTCTATATCTGTCATCGCTAAATTCTTTTTGTAAAAAGCTTTCAATCGTAATGTCCTTTTTAAGCTTGCCTAATTTTTCGAGCAGCATATCCCAACCGGTTATCAGCTCGTCTTCTTTAACAAAACCTCCATTTTTGTATTGCCACATTTCGCCGCCGGCCGGGTAATAAGGTATACCAGCCTCGTTTAATAAATTTAACGTAACCGGCAAATCACCATGTACAAATTCGGCGCCCAGCTCGGCATTTTTAAAAAATAATTCGTGGGTTAAGGTGTGGATCCGCCCGCCACACCGGTCGCGCGCTTCCAGCACGGTTACCTTTTGACCCGATTTTGCCAGTGTGCGGGCAGCCATCAGGCCGGCAGCGCCTGCCCCTATTACCAAAATATCAGTGTTACTCATCAAAACGGAAATATCAATAACAACAAAATTAAAGAAAGGAAAGTTCTGACAACCTTATACTTATTAAAATATAATATTCACAGATGTAACAGGATTGGAAATCTCCATTATTACATTCAATTTTCGCTTTATTTTTAAACATTAATAGAAATATTTTCCTTGTAATTACTTATTTTTAGAAAATAGTAAAATTAATATGGTCGACACCGACATTGAAAGTATTAAAGCGGTTATGCAAGGCACAAGTATTTATTATATGATCTGTGTTGCGCTGGATAGTACCTTTAGCTATGTAAACCCGCATTATGCAAAAAGTTTCCAGTTTATAGACGAAAACCTGGTAGGCAAGCCCTATTATGTAACTATGCACCCGGACGATACCAAAGTATGCGAGGAGGTTGGCGCAAAATGTTTTGAATATCCCGACAGGTCATTTCCTGCAATTATCAGGAAGCACAATGGCAAGGGCAGTTATTTAATAACCTTATGGGATTACAGGCTGATCGTTAAAAATGGCAATCCTGAAGGAATATTTTGCATAGGCCATGATATTACTGAGTTTGAAGCGCAGAAAAAAGACTTGCAACAATTAAACGAAAATTTAGACAAAACCTTCCAAAAATTGGAGAAAGTGGCTTATGACCAATCGCACGTGGTAAGGCTACCGCTTGCAAATATACTGGGCCTTGTATCTCTCCTTAAAACCGGGGAAATGGACCAAAATATGAGCCATATTATATCAATGATTGAGGAAAGCAGTGTTAAACTTGATAATGCCATCCGTGATATAGTAAAATCAACTTATTAACCAAAACCCCGTAAGGCGGAATATTCGAAAAATCTTGTGCCTTATTTCACTTACTAAGGCATCAAACTCTCCGTTATATTATCCGGCTCCGATGCTTTGCGGCTGTTGAGGTACAGTCCATGACGGAACTCCTTTAACCTTAAGTTTTCGTTTATACAGTTTGCCGTTGCATATTACAAACAACGTATCAAAGTTTGCACCGCCAAAACATAAACCTGTAACCGGACCATAAGGAAGCTGCAATATTGCACGTACCCTACCATTCTGATCATTAACCTGTATCCCCATATTTGTAGCAGCATACAGATTTCCTTCATTATCTATCGCCAAATCTGAAATCTGACTGTACCCATAGTTATCTGTTTGGTGTAACCAATACCACCGCTCTTTATATTTCAGAGAACCATCGTTTTTAATAACATAGCTATAAATCCAATTGGTATTATCTTCAGCAACAAACAACATACTGCGATCCGGGGAGATAGCAATTGCAGATGCAAAACGTACACCTTCATCAACAACGGTCATTTTACTGCCGGGCTTAACCAGCAATAGCTCCCCATGATCATTTTGATTAAATGCCGGCTTAGTTATATACATATTGCCGGTATTAGTAATCAGCAGCTTTTTTCCTGTTATATTTTTAAAAATCATGCGGCGTTTTCCATTGGCGGTAATGCTGAACAATCCCGAACCGTTGGATTTAATAACGTCTATATTGCCCGCAGAATCACATGCAATCGCTCCTGCTTCTATTTTTATAACCGGTTTGATCTTATCAGATACACCAACCTCATTTATCCATCCCGAACTATCCTGTAATAAAATTTTACCGCCGGGCGCGGAGATAATGGATATAACATTTAATGGGGTGTGAATTTGCTGCCAGGCTTCACCTTCCGGCAAAATGCCGGCAAGCATATTATTGTTGGTTTTGCCTGCCTGTACCTTTTGGGGCCATCCTTTCCATAACCACCTCATTACATCCGGAAAAATGGCAGTGGCCTGTACACCATCGTGTCCGCCGTTTCCCCATGAGTGAGCCACTTCATACCCGGCAAAACTTAACGCGGCCTCCATGTTGAGGTTACTGGCAAACCAGCTGCCAAATAAAGGGTTCCAGGCATCGTTACTACCATCCTGCAAAAATATCCTGATGGGTTTAGGTTCCGTCTTCCGGATTAATCCGGGATATTGATCACCGCCACGCATACTCACATAGGTGCCGATAGAACTGAAAACCCGGCTAAAAATGTCAGGTCGTTCCCAGGCGGCAGTAAAAGCACAAATAGCACCGCTGCTGGCGCCAGCAAGCGCACGATCATTGGGATCGTTTGAAATATTGAGGACACGACCGTCGGCAGTTTTTTTCTTTTCTACTTCAGGCAACAATTCATTTAATAAAAAATTAACAAAATCATTGTTCATACTATCAAACTCGTGACTCCTGTTATAGCGGATAGCTTCCTTATCATTCTTCATTACCGTTCCGGAGCTGATAAAAACACCAATAGTAACCGGCATTTCTCCTTTATAAATAAGGTAATCAAAAACCGTGGGGGCATTAAACTGCACGCCATCCATGTCAACATAAATACAGGCAGGCTTATTGGGTTGGTATTGAGCAGGTACATACACCCATATTGTTCGGTTAGTACCCGGAAATATTTTAGAGTTATTAAAATCAAACTGCAACATTTCCCCTTTTGGCATTTCCGGATGAATCTGTTGAGCAGGGTCTACAGGATAGCTTAAGCCGGGTTTATCCTGGGCCTTACAAAGAATGCCCAGCAGGAGTATCAAAAATAAAATAGCGGGTGCTTGTTTCATAAATTAATAAACTTAAAAAGGGATTTATTCAGCTATGCTATGCATCACAATAAAGAACAAAGCATAACGGTAAATGAAAGCTATAAGGCAATAAACACTGCAGCTAAGTATAACTGACTTTAGAATATTCCAAACCCATTTTTCCTTATAAACCTTGCGAACTGCGAAAAAAAGATAAATAAAACATACGATTAGAATAAGGCAGACCAATGCATCTTGTGAGTATAAAATATCTAAGCCGACGTTAAACTTTTGCATTAAAACAGCGAAGAGAATAATTACATACGGCATAACCATAAGGTAAATAATAAAAAAAGAATAAAAATACAGTGCAAATACCAGGTGCTCTGCGTAATTACGTTTTTTAAAAATATATAAGAGCTGCAGGATCAATGCAAAAAGAGGTACCATTATTACCAGGTATTCTTTTTGTTCAAAACGCATAGCCATATTAAACCGTTCCGTTAAAATATTTAATGAAAGGTGCTGCTCGGTTTGCTGGTGTAAAATAATTGCCCGGGCCCAGGCTGTGTCCGTATAAGAATGCAATGAATAACTAAATATACCATGGGATTTGAATATAAAAAAGACGAAATTCAGAAATACAAACAAGGCAAAAGGCTTTACATATTCGTTTTGTTTTATAGTAAAACTTTGCTCTGCCAGGTAACCCGGCTTGAATAACAGAGGCGGCAAAGTTCTGAAAAATTTACTGTCAAAATGGATCAGGTCATGCAGGGCTTCATGCGCCATGTGCTTAATAGATGCTGGATTCTTCTTTTCCTCCTTGTTTTCAGACATTTTAATGCTATAAGCCATAAATATACATACCATGTTGTGTATTTATTAATCCTTTCCCGAATTAAACATAAAGGATTTTCTTTTAAGTGATGTATGCAGAAACCCTCCGGCAATTTGCGCTTCAAAAATTACGGTTTCAAAAATCACAAAAATTAATGCCATAGTTAATTACCTTCTTTTAGTAACGGTAATTATTTTGTTGTTGAAATTTTTCAACGGAAAGGACCTTAGTGATAACAAGTTTTTTTGGACATTCGCATTCTCGTTTGGTTATATTCAGGGCAAACGCATTAAAATAACCTGGGATGTTGAATTAAATTAGTTTAAGGAGGCT
>JAQBOU010000046.1 GCA_028287865.1 Mucilaginibacter sp.
CAGTCGCTAAAAACACAATCAATGAATTTACCCAATACCAGCTTTTTTTGCGGTTATTGCTAGCGAGATCGAAAAAGCAATTAAAAGGCCGATTGGTTTGGAAAGGTTAATCCATAGCGCATCAATATCGAGACTAGAGGGATCAAAACGCCAGCCTTTAGGATTATTAAACCAATTTTTGGGGTGATTTAAAAGTGCCATTAAAAATTTATTGTCATGCACATAGGAAAACATCAAAAATGAATAAATAAAAAACCAGTATGCAATCAGGTGTATAACAACAAGCCGCCAGTTTAATTTTTTGAGAAAATTTGATAAGGATACTTTCATTTGGGTCGGAATAAATATAAAAACTATATTTCAGATTGTTAGATCTAAAGCGTTATCCAACCAAATCTACCACGCTCTAATCAACCAAATCAATCACCAACCACAAATTCAAAAAAAAATCACCAAATACTCTTTCAAACCGTATCTTTGCACCCCGACAAGAAGTACCGGATTGCGGAATGCATACACTCAATTTCGGAAGTTTAAAGTTGGCATTTCGCATCAGGCAGCTTTCTTGAATAAAAAAAGCCCATGCCCAAAGATAACTCCATAAAATCCGTTTTAATTATTGGTTCAGGTCCTATTATTATAGGTCAGGCCTGTGAATTTGATTACGCCGGCTCACAAGCCGCCCTTTCGTTAAAGGAAGAAGGTATATCAGTATCTATCATCAACAGCAATCCTGCTACTATCATGACAGATAAGGTAATAGCCGATCATGTTTATCTGCTACCCTTAACCAGCGAAAGCATTGAAAAAATATTAAAGGAGCAGCAAATTGATGCCGTACTGCCTACAATGGGCGGTCAAACAGCGCTGAACCTTTGTATTGAAGTTGCCGAACGCGGAATATGGGAAAAATACGGGGTAAAGATTGTAGGGGTAGATTTAGCAGCTATCGAAAAAACCGAGAACCGTGAAGCTTTCCGCCAACTGATGGTTGATATTGGCGTGGGAGTTGCTACCTCAAAAATTGCGAACTCGTTTTTAGAAGGTAAGGAGGCCGCACAATTAATAGGTTTTCCGCTGGTTATTCGCCCAAGCTATACGCTGGGTGGTAAAGGGGCCGGGTTTGTACATAAAAAAGAAGATTTCGATGCCGCCCTAAGTCGCGGTTTACAAGCATCGCCAACCCACGAGGTATTAGTAGAACAAGCTGTTTTAGGCTGGAAGGAATATGAGCTGGAACTGCTGCGCGATAGTAACGACAATGTGATTATTATTTGCTCTATTGAAAACTTTGACCCGATGGGGATTCATACCGGCGACTCGATCACAGTTGCCCCGGCAATGACCTTGAGCGATCGTTGTTACCAGGATATGCGCAACCAGGCAATCCGCATGATGCGCGCCATTGGTAACTTTGCTGGCGGATGTAATGTGCAGTTCTCAGTAAATCCTGCTGATGAGGCCATTATTGCGATAGAAATTAATCCGCGTGTTTCACGCTCTTCAGCACTGGCATCAAAAGCAACCGGCTATCCTATCGCTAAAATAGCGGCTAAACTTGCTATCGGTTATAACCTTGATGAAATAGAAAATCAGATCACTAAAACAACTTCGGCCTATTTTGAGCCTACGCTTGATTATGTGATCGTAAAAATACCCCGCTGGAACTTTGATAAGTTTAAAGGCGCCAACAGGGAGCTTGGGCTTCAAATGAAATCAGTAGGGGAGGTAATGGGAATAGGTCGCAGCTTTATTGAGGCGCTCCAAAAGGCCTGTCAGAGTTTGGAGATAGGTCGTGCCGGTTTAGGAGCCGATGGCCGCCAAAGCCGCAACCTCGACGAAATTATGCACAGCCTGGAACATCCAAGCTGGGACAGGTTATTCCACATTTATGATGCCCTTAGTTTAGGTGTACCCATTGAATCAGTAAGAAAGGCTACCAAAATAGACCGCTGGTTTTTAAACCAGATAATGGAAGTAGTGAACCTGGAAAACGAATTGCGCCGCTATTCATTAAATAACATTCCCGAAGACTTTTTCTTCCTGCTAAAACAAAAAGGATTTTCTGATACCCAGATCGCCTACATATTGGGCAATGTAACAGAGGAAGATGTTTACCAGAGAAGACAAGTATTAAACATTCGCAGAGTGTACAAAATGGTAGATACCTGTGCTGCTGAATTCCCGGCTAAAACACCTTATTACTACTCGACCTATGAAGGTGAAAACGAATCTATCGTATCTGACAAGAAAAAAATAATTGTATTAGGCTCGGGCCCCAACCGTATAGGCCAGGGTATTGAGTTTGACTACAGCTGTGTACATGGCCTCCTCGCAGCCAAGGAATCAGGTTTTGAAGCGATTATGATCAATTGCAACCCGGAAACTGTATCGACCGATTTCAATATGGCCGACAAGCTATATTTTGAGCCGGTTTACTGGGAACATGTACGGGAGATCATTGAGTTGGAGAAGCCATATGGTGTAATCGTTCAGCTTGGCGGGCAAACGGCTTTAAAAATGGCTGAAAAAATGCATGAGCATGGCATCAGGATCATAGGCACCTCCTTTAATAATATGGATATTGCCGAGGATCGCGGCCGTTTTTCAGACCTGTTGAAAGAGCTGGAGATACCCTATCCGAAATACGGTGTTGCCGAAAGTGCAGAAGAAGCACTGGAAGTGGCGCATGCCGTTGGTTACCCGGTATTAGTAAGGCCTAGTTATGTTTTGGGCGGACAAGGCATGAGCATTGTTATCAATGACGAGGACCTGGAAAAAGCGGTGGTAAGCCTGTTGCGCGCATTGCCGGGAAACAGGGTATTGATTGATCATTTTCTTGATCGTGCGGCAGAAGCAGAATCTGATTCGATAAGTGACGGTGAGGATGTACATATTATTGGCATGATGGAACATATTGAGCCTGCAGGGATACACTCAGGCGATTCATTTGCGGTATTGCCACCGTTCGACCTGTCGGATAATGCTATTGCCCAAATGGAAGAATATACCATAAAAATTGCGAAGGCATTAAATGTGTTGGGTTTGCTAAATATACAGTTTGCTATTAAAAACGACAAAGTTTATGTTATCGAGGCTAACCCCAGGGCATCACGTACGGTGCCATTTATAGCAAAAGCATATGATGTGCCTTATATAAACATTGCTGCGAAAGTAATGCTGGGCGTTAATAAACTTAAAGATTTTACTATTGAACGCAAGCTATGGGGCTATGCGATAAAAGAGCCGGTATTCTCCTTCGATAAATTCCCGGAAGTGAATAAAGAGCTCGGTCCCGAAATGAAATCCACAGGTGAAGCGATCCGCTTTATACCAAATCTGCAGGATCCTTATTTCAGGCATTTGTACAAAGAAAAATCGATGTATTTGAGCCGGTAATTTTTAGAGTGAAAAGCTTAAAGCTTAAAGGCCAAAGCTTGGTGCTTTTAGCTTTAGGCTTTAGCTTAATTCTCCAACTATCAGGCCCACCGGAAGGGAATAGCATAATTTTTAAAGTGAGCTGATATTATGGTAATGTTGATACAAATGATAGTGCTATTGCTTTCATAATACTACATATAACAGCAAAAATCGGGTTGTTTTTTAAAGCTGATTTTCAATTAACGGAATCATTTGCAAACCGGAATTTTAGGAATGGGTTCCCTTAGTTAAATTCTGTTAAAATTCTTTATTAAAAGCAATATTAAGGCTATTATTGCAGTTAAATACAATTCAATTAGTGTAACTTGTATGTAATGAAGATTTTTACCTCTTATTGTTTTATTTGCATGAAAAACCCCTTATACCGTATACTTTTTTTACCCGCATTCTTTTTATCCGTATTAATACTAGTCAATGGCTGCAAAAAAAGCAGTACAACAACATCTTCAGTTACTATCCCAACTGTTATTACTGATGGTACAATTATCAATGTTACTTCAACTACCGCTCAAAGCGGGGGTATTGTTACCAGCTTTAATAATGGAGTAATAACGGCAAATGGTGTTTGCTACAGTAAAACCAATACCACACCAACAATAGCAGACAGTAAAACAACAGAGCCAATAGTTAACCAGGATTATATAGATGCTCCTTTTACCAGCAATATAACGGGTTTAACACCCAATACCTTATATTACCTAAGGGCCTATGTTACCAATTCGGCAGGTACGGGTTATGGAAGCGTTATAAAATTTACTACTGGTTTAACCCTCACGTCACTAACAGGTACAGTAATAACATTTGCCGGGAACGGTGCGCCAGGTTATGCGGATGGTACCGGACTTAGTGCCAGCTTTAATAGCCCGCAGGGCGTAGCTGTTGATTCAAAAGGGAATGTTTTCGTTGCTGACTCATACAATCATTGCATAAGAGAAATTACACCTGCCGGCGTTGTAACAACCTTTGCCGGCAACCAAACAATAGGGCAGACAGATGGGCCTGCAGCAACAGCACAGTTTTATGCGCCCAAAGGGTTGACTTTTGATTCCCAGGGCAATTTATTCGTAGCTGATTACGGTAATAATGTGATTAGGAAAATTACGCCAGCGGGCATCGTTAGCACTTATGCAGGAAACGGAACAGCTGGTTTGGTGGACGGGTCAACAGCTAATTTAATAGAATTTAACGGTCCTGCCGGAGTTGCATTTGACGCAGCTGGCAACTTGTATGTGGCCGATCGCGGTAATAATGTGGTTCGTAAGATCACTACTGCAGGCGCAGTAAGCGTGCTTGCCGGCACAAATAATACCACACGCATTGCGGGATACCTTGATGCAACCGACCTGGTAGCTGCATTCCATTCTCCAAATTCGGTGGCTGTTGATGCAAGCGCTAATGTTTATGTAACAGACCAGCTAAATGCTGCTATCAGGAAGATCACTTCTCCTGCGGGTGTTACTACCACAATAGCGGGAGGCCCTTCGCAACTTTCACTCCTTAATATCCCTTCAGGTCTTACAATTGACGGACAAGGTAATTTGTTTCTTACAGACGAAACCGGCCGGGTAATGGAATATACTTCCGGTAATGTTCTTTATATCCTGGCAGGCAGTGCCAACGTTTCAGGATTTGTTAACGGCGCGGGAGCTACGGCACAGTTTAACAATCCGCAGGGCATAGCAATTGATGCCAATGGCAATATTTATGTAGCCGACCAGGGAAATAACTGCATCCGTAAGATAACAATTACTACGACCAACTAAAAAAACTATAATACCTTTAGCTTTATTAAAGCATAGAAAAGCCCGGTGCAGTGTAATGCCTGGGCTATTTTATTTTCTGACAGTAATTGTTTTACTTCATCGATAGTAAAAGTTTCAACAATAATTTCTTCCTGGGCGTCCAGGTGCTGTCCCTGCACCTTTTTACCTCCTTTTGCCAGGTAGCAGGATGTGATGTTATTAGCGGTTGAGGGATTAGCATATACGGTACACAGCAATTCAAGGTCATCAAACTGGTAGCCCGTTTCTTCAAGTAACTCGCGCCTTATGGCTTGTTCAGGCAATTCGCCGTCATCAATTACTCCACCCGGAATTTCGAGCGAAACAATGCCGGCAGCATGTCGGTACTGGTGTACCATTAAAACTTTATTGTCTTCGGTTATGGCAACGGCGTTTACCCAATTATTATACTCTAAAACATAATAATCTTCAACAATATGTCCACCAGGCATCTGGCATTTATCGGTGCGCATGGTAGCCCATGGGCCTTTATGTATATAATGGGAGGATAGTATTTTCCACGTTAGATCGTTCATTTTTTAATTTTGAAGTTAATCCTGCAAAGAAAAGCAATATCTCTAATATACAAACACGTTGGCCATGGCTCAGGACGGCTCGTTGGTAGTAAAAATGAACACATGCAAGCGCGTTCCTTAGGAACGCATCGTGAAACTCGCAATTTTATTTCACTACTTAATTTATGGGTTAACTTAAACTGACCAGGGATAATTGCAGTAAGATTAATTAACGCCGGATTTATTATTCCGGATAACAAAACACAATTTTATTTATGAAGCAGCATAAATATACGTTATTACCCAGGGCAAACGCATTAAAATAATTCTATCCATTGTCACTCCAAAACAGCTGTATGAGGAGGCTCCTAATGGAGTCCTAAACTTTTCCGTTTTCTTTTCTATAAACAGGAGGTTCCGCTGGAGCCCAATAACTCATTTGTAAGATCAATTTGACTCCG
>JAQBOU010000088.1 GCA_028287865.1 Mucilaginibacter sp.
GCTGGTTCAGAGCATCTGCCTTACAAGCAGAGGGTCACTGGTTCGAACCCAGTAACTCCCACAAAGCCCGACAGAAATGTTGGGCTTTTCTTTTATTTGTAACCAAAGAGTCTTCCGAACGTTGCAAACGTTCGATGCCGGTGAATCGCGCATTAGAAATTATACATCCTTTAGCGAGAGGTTAAAGCTATCTTTTGCCGCACAAGTCTGCTGGTAGGATAGGGAGGGATAACCAGCCTCAACCGTCAGCCGCTTCAACTCGGCAATATCCGTTGCACTAGTGCGGCAGCCAAAGATTAGCCCCTTCAATGTGGCTTTGGTGAAAGCCATCTTTCCATTACGTTCAAGCGAAATGATCCGGACCTCGTTTTCATACCGCCAACCCTCCGCCTTGGTGACAACCATCCAAAACAAAGCATCCTCTTTTGAATCAAAATAATTATAAGGCTTGAAAAGATCGGTATAATTGATCCCCGCCACAAGAAAATAAACTGGATCCACCTATGGGTCAAAGACCAGACAAACACCCTGGTGTTTAGCCGCATAATGCGACCACATCAATGTATGTTTATGATTCATGCTAAAACAGCAAACGCCAATCCGCGTAATACTTTGCTTAGTAATGTTTTCGTAGAATTGCTGTGCCAATTTGGGTTGTTTGACAAATTCCTTTGCCCTTAGCTTTCGCTTCTGACGGTTACCGGGGGTACCTTTCCATGACCAGTTGTCGAATATACTCTTCCGGGTCGCTGAAATCGACTAATCCAGGGTAGCAATCAAATGGATCGTTAAAATCTCCTGGTTTTGAAAACCATAAATAGCTTTCTCTTAGAGTTCGTTTCAGGTTGTCGTCAATCGCGCTATATTTATAGATACGCTCCGGAAGCCCTCCCTCCGGGATGAACTTTTTATAATATCCTCAGGAAAGTTTCTGGCCATAAATAATTTGGATAATAAACCGAGCTGTCCCGGTTGCGGCAGGGTTAAAGATACGCATTTCCCAAATCCTCGTATTTTTGTGTACCCCTCCGTTGGTCGGGATTTTTATTCCACGACCATAATCGCGGTGTATTTGTAATACATAAAAAATAGTAATTGTATTCCGGGATTACAAATCCCAGAGATATTAAGTCCCGGATTACAAATCCGGACTAACAGGGGACTGGATAACTATCGGTCGCTATAAATTTGATTTAATTTAATAAGCGGTGCATGCTTACAATAAATATAATTAAAAGGATTAAAACCGCCGGGATTGCAATTAATAAAATATTTTTTAAAATCAATGTTTTCTTTTTGGGTTCCGGCTTACTATCAATAATAGTGTGATCATGACCATTCCCGTTGACTTGCTTTGCCGTTATTGCGCTTGCCGTCCCGTTACCATTTTGCGATCTGAAGTCCCGCCAGTTTTCGTAACCTGAAAATTGCACCAGTGTATTCAGCGTATGGGTATTCGGCAGGCTGTCATATTTCACTTTTCCCCAAATTCTTTTTAACGTTACGTAGCTCAAAGCTACGCCTGTACGCTCCTGTATTTTTTCGCTTAATATTAAAAAATCCTGGTTAGTCCATTCATCGCTATCACCCCAACCAGTGTTGGATTCATATAATTTTATTGTTTTTTCTATCAAAAACTGAAATGTATTCATATCACAAAATCAAATGTTCAGACCAGGGGCCGATGAGCAAGCCCAATACCAAGGATACTTGTGCCCTCTTATTTTGCCGAATTATTAGGATAACTTATCCCACGTCCAAAAAAACACTCGTCCGACGTGATTTTTCCGTCTTTTAATTTAAAATGGTCGCTGTTCCGAAATAATTTGCCAGATGTCGTCCAGCCGTTAGTAATTATAAAGACATCGTCTCCATTTATAACAACCTTGTCCACATCAAATCTTTTAATCTTATAGGCGTTTGGCCAGCATCTTCCCTTAAAAGCCTTTACACTAATATGATCATCAACCGGGCTGGAGAAAGTAAATCCGTCAGCGAAAATTTGCTGCAACGAATTCCAATTTTTTTTCTCAAAAGCGGTAAAAAAAGCCTTAACCACCTTCTCATTTAGTCCATTTTTGGACCCTGTTGCGTGGGGTGTGGCGGTCTGGGCAAATCCTGCCCTGCAAGATAAGAGCACCCATACTAAAAGAATTTTGGCAAAAAGAGAGGTCAATTTCATAATTTTTTGTTTTATTAGTATAAACAATTGCAAAAGCCAATACCGGACACCAAATGCTTATTGTTTTTTGCATGATAGCGCCGAATGTTCGCTATGTTGCATGGTAACGCGCTCATGATACTTTCGGATGGTCACATCAAGAATGGGCAGTTTATTAAAATAGGGATTGCGGTGAAGATCCATCAGGATGCGAAAGGCCTTGTCGTTTTGGTGATTGTACTGCAATGCCACTGCATAATTTATCTCGGCAAACGGGCTAGGGTAGACTTTTAAGAGCACATTATAATAGTTGCAAATGGCTTCCCAATCAGTATCTTCAAATTTGCGTGCCGCGCAGTGCACGCTGGCGATAGCGGCTTCAAGGTGGTAGGGTGAAAAGACAGAATCTTCTGATTCGGTTAATAAAAAGGAGGCAAGCTGTATCAATGATTGGTCCCAGAGCGTTCGGTCCTGGTACTCCAGCTCAACGGCATTACCTTGCGCGTCAAAACGGCCGTCGAACCGGGCGACATTAAAAAGCATGAGTGCCTGCAGCGCTTTGGTTTCCGGATTGCACAACGGACTGTCAAACAAAAATTTATTGAGGATAAGTGCATCTTCGCACAAAATTTTCCCCTGGCTTATTTTTTCGCCTGATTGCTTGTAGCCTTCAGTAAATATGAGGTAGATTACCTTATGCATGACCGAAAGCCGCTCCACAGAATAGCCATAAAGCCCGGTTGATAAAATCAATGACTCGGTTTTTATTTTTTGCCTTGCACGGTACAGCATTTTTTCAATAGCATCCGGTCCTGCCCCAAACTGCAGGGCAATATTTTCAACCTTGAGATTGGCGACATATTTAAGGGCCAGCACTATCTGCGTTTTTGGCGTCAAATGTGGATGACAGCAAGCCATCAGCATCCGCAATTGTGCATCTTTGAAACCATCCTCGGAAATCTCGTCCGCTGCTACCGACACCGTTTTGGCCAGGGATAAATCTGCCGTTTTAGAAATTTTTTTAAGCAGGTTGATCGATTTGTTTTTGCAGGTTTGATAGAGCCATCCGGAAGGATTTTCGGGCATGCCCGTCTTTGGCCAGTGTAATGCAGCCACTGCAAAAGTTTCCTGCACGATATCTTCTGCCCAATCAATAGGCAAGTGCCGGAAACGCTGTAAGATCAGCGAGATTAACTGACCGAATCTTTCTTTATAAAGAATTTCTAAATGCTTCTCAAATTCATTCATTATTCACACCGTATATCGTGGCAATCGGGCGGACCTCTCTCACAGCCAAGCCTCTTTGCACCAGCGGACAGGTCTGGGCAATGGCGGCAGCCTGTTCAAGGTTTTCTGCCCAGATAATTTCATAACCCGAAATCCCTTCGCGGGCCTCAATAAAGGGGCCATCAGAAAGAATTTGGTCCTTGCTTACATATCTGCCTTTTGTCAGCAGGGGTTCCCCTTTGATATAGTTGTCGGTTTCGATTAGGGAATCAACCCACTTGAGCATCATGGGTATGTTAGCAAATCGTTCTTCATCGGTCATTTTGCGCATTTTAGCCAAGTCCTCCCTTATAATCAACATAAATTTTTCCATGATTTGCCGTATTGATTTTCTATTTTAAAACTGATCTTAACCTAGTCCCATAAAAAAAGACAACGTCCCTTGCAAAAACCGGACATCGTGCGAAAAAAAATTTACATCAATGGTTCCATTTTGCATAAAATTACCGAAAAATGCGATTATCTTAAATAGAAATTAAAACAAGTCGTTTACCTCAGCATCGATGCAATAATAATTTGAACCAATAAATTTATTGGTTCAAATTCGCTATAAGGCGCAAATCAGAAAGGAAATGGTTCGATATATGTACAGTTGGGACCACGAAGCCTGATAGAAATATCAGGCTTTTTTTTATTTTCAAAATTTTTATTTCTGTAGTCGCAGGCAAGCAGAGGCAATCCGAAGTTATAACTTCGGACAGCGCGGTTATCCGGGCGGGACAGATCATCCTTCCGGCCGTCGTGGAAAAACCAAACCGGAATACTTTCGTTAAGCGTTGTCATTATCTGTCAAATCATCATTAACAAGTGCCATCCGGTGACTATCGCTGTGGTTTCTTTTTGCTATATTCTACTGATCTGCGACAGCTACGGCGAAACCTAAGGCGTAACCCGGACTAACAGAAGGAAGACTAATTTCTGTTCCGTTTTTCCAATATACCGGATGAAGATTATCGGTACCTACGATATATATGTCCGTTCCCAGAAAGGCTACCCCGGCAGCAAATGCATTTCCGGTGCTTGATAACTTGGTTTCAGCGCCATTTTTCCAATAAACTGCACTTGTACCATCACCTCCGGTTATGTACAAATCGCTACCAGATAATGCGATACCTGATATTTCCGCGGTTGTTACAGAAGTTGTTTGCGGATTTATCACCGGCAGAGTATGCTCTGAACTGTTTTTCCAATAAGCCAAAGTCCGGCCGTCCCAGCCAGCGCAGTAAACATCTGGCCCGGATACGCAAATACGGTTAACTTCGCCCAAGGCGATTGGATAAGAGGGATCGTTTTTTAGGGTGTCGGCGAGTGGGAGGGCGGTTTCCACCCCGTTTTTCCAATACGTTGGTACGTGTTGACCGCTGTCGTACCCCGCCAGATAAAGATCCGTTCCTGACAAAAACATATTATTCACATACGAACCCGTCTGAATCGGATCAATGGTAGGCTCGGTATTCATAACGCCATTGATCCAATAAACAGCCCTGTTATTTAAAGTACCTCCGACATATGTGTGCTCTCCTGAAAACGCGACGTTAGCTACCAGGTCAAGTGACGAAAAGTTACTGCTGGTGCTGTTAAGTACCGTATTAAGATAAGAGAACGTATATTTTACACCATTTTTCCAATATATGGCAGGCGATGGGAAGCTAACCTCTGTCCCGGGGCCTTCAAATCCTACAAAGTATACATCCGACCCGGAAACTGAAACGGAACTAACCTTGGCGCCATTAGTAGAGGGCAGTGTATATTCAACGCCATTTTTCCAATAGACCGCTTTATTACCATCAGCACCAGCAAAATATAAGGTAGAATTTTTAGTAGCAACAGAAACACCATGCTTTTTACAACCGACAGCTATTAACGCTAACAGAACGAGAATTGATAAGGATTTTTTCATTTATATTTTTTAAAGTAAAGTTCATCACCATTAAGGATTCCGGTTATAATGGTGATTGGCAGTAGATTAACTTAAGCTTGGATATGGTAATTACGAATATAAGCCTTCTGGTGTTACAATCGCTAATTGTTTAATTAAAATATAAATTAAAAGGGCAAGGTTTCTTTGTAATAATTTATATCAATCAGGGCAGACACATTAAAATTTTTTAAGCGTGTTTTTTCTTTTCTACCTGCCGACAAGTACATTTCGTGGGTAGAATGTTTGATCAAAATTCACCAAGCGTTCCTATAGGAACGCTTGGTGCTTCTTTTGGACGTTTCTACCCACCAAAAGTTCCTATGGAAACCTTGAGAATTCGCCGATATTAGTTATTGCCCTTAACTATAATACGTTTTGCATAAAAATTGGAAAAAGCCATTTCTTACCCTTATATTTAAACAACATTGATATTTTGCGGAAAAAAAAATGACAGATTTCCGATTCATTCCTATCACGCCACATCCTTTACTAAGCCCGTATGTTGCGAAAATACATGTATTTGAAAGCAGCGGCCGTCTTCCCGCCAGGGAAAGAAAACTGATCGTCCCAAATGCAAATTTTAAATTAACACTTACCTATCGCAACGGGATCGTGGCCGGCATCGGCGACAAGACTTTTATTCAGGCTGAAAATAAACTAAGTTTAACGGGCCTGATCGATTCGCCTGTCATCCTTGATTCCCATGAAGACGCGCAGACCGGTACCATAATCATCGAATTCAACCCACTTGGAGCATATCGTTTTTTCAATTTATTTTACGCTGATGTCAAAAATCAAATTGTAGAGCTGGCGGACCTGATCGGCAACCAGGCAGAAGAACTTCAATCACAACTTGTTGAAGCAAATTCTATAACCCTTAAATTGCAGCTTCTGCAAATTTTTTTGATCAAACAGTTGGCGAAAACGGTGGCCGACCCGATCTATGATTATTGCATCGATCGAATATTGGGTGCTGATGGTCTTCTGACTGTTACACAACTTGAAAAGGAGACCGGATATAGTTCGCGCTGGCTTCATCGAAAATTCTCGGAGCACCTGGGTACGGGTCCCAAAAATCTTTCGGAGATTGTTCGGTTCAAACAATTTTACAAGGCCTATTCAACCGGTGCCGAATCAAAAAGGTTAAAAGAACAAATTTACCAAAACTACCACGACCAATCCCATTTCATCAGGGCATTTAAAAGGTTCACCGGATCTACCCCAACCGATCTTCAAAACAGCACGAACGAACTTAGTATTAAGAATTTTACCAGCTGAGTTCCGATTTGTACAATACTTAAAGCTGCCATCCCCCGATCTTTGTTTAAAAATTAAATAAAATGGCAAACGATTTCAACAGCAGTATCTCTGCAAAAATCAGCGCGGACGAAGCGGTCAAAAAGATCAGCAAGGTACCGGAGTGGTGGGGAGTAGCATTTACCGGAAGCTCTGAAAAACAAAATGATCAATTTACAATAAAGATGGGCGGGGATTCTTTCTTCAACTTTACCGTAGCGGAATTAATTCCCGGTAAAAGAGTTGTTTGGTTAGTTACCGATTGCAATATGCCTTGGTATTCCGACAAAAAAGAATGGGCGAACACCAAATTGATTTTTGACATCTCTGAAAATAATAACGTTACAGAAGTGAATTTTAAACATGAAGGTCTTACGCCGAACATTGAGTGTTACAAGGACTGTGAACGAGGCTGGACGCACTGGATCAAAACAAGTTTATTTTCCTATTTTACTACAGGAAAAGGTGATTTTAATCAAAATAAAGACCAACGGTAACTTATCATTGCGTTAGCCCTAATGGTTGAACTTGGTTCAATATATGTACTGTAACTCCCCCAGATAAGGTCTTTTTCGCGAGAATCAGACCTTTTTTTATGCGTGTAAAATCGCTATCCTCACAATACACACGCTTTATAGGTCTTTTTGTTGTATATCTTATAAGTTTTCCTTCCGTTTCTTATTCCAAATGACACGGAATTTGGCTTTTTTGGATGGAATGGGTTAATAGCTAATATTATGTCGCTATTAATTTAAAAATAAATAAATATTTAAATAAGAGAATTGATTAAATTAGCTGCAATGTAAATAAAATGGAAATGCTATCAACGCTTAACCCTTTTCTTATACCTGAAGCTGGCGTAACGGATAAAACAGATTACCTGGAGTTTGATATTAAAGACAACTCTGATGCGATACGTGATAACGCGTATTATTTCGACAATCCTGAATGGGCCGAAGAATACCTGATCTACTGCCACCGGAGTGAGCCATTTAAAAGCAGGTGGGAAGCAGCTTTAGGAGATGTATCTCAAAAAATTGTAGTGGACATTGGCTGCGGGCCGGGCAATATTTTTTCGACCATTACAGACAAACCTAAATTGTTAATAGGAGTGGATGTAGCACCTGGCTCGCTAAAATTTGCCAAAAAAGCCGGTTACTTACCGGTATTGGCGGATGCAAATAAATTGCCTTTTAAATCGGGCTTTGCAGATATTGTTACGCTGAATGCAGCGCTGCACCATTGTGAGAATATGGGGGCTGTTTTAAAGGAAGCGGCCCGGCTGGTGAAACCGGGTGGCTTACTCGTTACAGATCATGATCCGCAGCTAAGCGCATGGAATTATAAAGGCCTTGCCAGGTTATTATGGTATATGAGGCTGGTTTGGTATAAAGTTATAGGGCATGGTTTCCATAAATCAAGCGTACAGCAAAAAGCTGCCCTTGCAAGTGAAATACATCATAAGCCGGGACATGGAGTTACCCCCGCGTTTTTTAAAAATGTTTTGGAGCCATTAAATTTTTCGGTGGATTTATATCCGCACAACCATGAAGTCGGAAAAGATGTTTTTAACGGCATTACCGGCAACGTAGCCCTTAAATATAAAATAGGGCATTTACTTTCGGGCAGAAATCCATCTTCAAAGACAAGCGCTTTATCAATAATGTGTGTAGCAAGGAAATTTAACGAGGTTCAATAATATGGTATTCGTAAAAATAGTTAAAACTCATAAATAATTATAATATAGCTATCTACGTCGTTTATTTAAAGTGTTCCACCCGTTCCAAGCGTTCCATGCGTTCCGTCTCACAAATTGGAACACCCCTGCAACTATATCTTTTACATGGCAATATGCTGACCGGGCCGCGGGTCGTCAGGTAGTATTTCCATTTCTGGATAGTCCACGTATTCGGCATACCATTGGATGGCGCCAACCACATCCAGTGCATCCTCAGCTACAATGTCAATTGTTTCAAATGCAAATAACTTTTCGTTGGCATAACCATATAACTGAATTTCATTACTATCAGGACTAAACTGCTCTTTATCGAGGCAAAAGACACGGATCTTTAAGTTGGTGTCTCTTGAGTGAATAACATCCCTGCAGGGATTGTTCGGATCGGTTGCTAATAAATATACATTGTAATCCATAAAAGCTTAACAACAATAATGATGGTTGGTTTCAGTTAATTGCTTAAAGGTAATTTATTAACTGTAATAATGTTGATGCTTTAAAACTATATGAATATTCCGGTATGTTGTGTTATCTATCAAAGAAAAAAACGTTATTTCGAGGTGTTATTCATCAGGTAATATGATTCTTCTTAAAAATTAAATTTTTAAGAAAAGTCTGATAGATC
>JAQBOU010000144.1 GCA_028287865.1 Mucilaginibacter sp.
TATTTTTTACAATGCTTATGCTTTTATTTAAATTAAAGGGGGCAAACAAAAAATTTATTCATACACCACATATCCAAACTACAAAGTAATACGTATAAGAAAATTATCCGTTACAACCGGTTGTAACAAATTACAAAAACAACCTATTTAGAAAGAAATATAGATGAGTATTCCTGTACATACAAACGTTAAAAACAACTTTAACGATACTTTTACAGATTATCCGAAAGATAAAGCGCTGCCTTATTTTCTTAATAAATGCGCTGTTCAATTTTCCGATAAGGTTGCGCTGAAATTTCACGGCCGTGAACTGACTTATAAATATTTATATGAAAGTTCAAACAAACTGGCTAAGCTGTTAATTGATAATCATGTAAAAACCGGCGACATCGTTGGCCTGGCACTTGACCGCTCTCCTGAAATGATCATAGCTTTATTAGCTATATTAAAATCGGGCGCTGCATATGTACCGCTGGATCCTCAATATCCGAAAGACAGGATCGAGTTTATGCTTGAAAACTCTGCTGCCAAAATTTTACTGACATCAAAAAAATATCATAATCATTTTTACTCATGCGCATCCGAAATTTTAATAGAAGATGCATTTGCTAAATTTGACCTGTATACATCAGAAGAACCGGAAGTTGCAGTTGATGGTAATGATCTGGCATATATACTTTACACCTCCGGCTCAACCGGGAAACCAAAAGGAGTACAAATAAGGCATTATAACCTTGTTAACTTTTTATTGAGCGCAAAAAACGAACCTGGTATAAATGCTAACGACAGGTTATTATCGGTAACTACTATTTCTTTTGACATCTTCGGGCTTGAGTTGTTTCTGCCGCTTATAAGCGGCGCACAGTTGATATTGACTAATTCTGAAACAGCAAAGGACGGCCGTTTATTACTTGACCTTGTCAAAAGCGAACAGATAAGCATTATGCAGGCCACGCCTTATACCTGGCGCATGATGCTGGAGGCGGGCTGGGATACGCTTTTGCCATTAAAAGTGATTACCGGCGGCGAAGCCCTGGCTAAAGATTTAGCATCAAGACTTATAGGCAAGGTCGGTTCCTTATGGAATATGTATGGCCCCACAGAAACCACCATCTATTCGACCATAAAACATATAACAAGTGCCGAAGATATTACCATAGGTAAACCTATGGATAATACGCAGGTATATATTTTAAACGAAAGTTTGACTCAGGTTGTCGCCGGTGCTGTTGGTGAAATTTTTATTGCCGGGGACGGCGTAGCTAAAGGCTATCTGAATCGTCCTGACTTAACCGAAGAGCGTTTTATTGATGATCCGTTTAGGGAAAATATCGGCAAAATGTATCGCTCCGGCGATCTGGGCAGAATTAATGAAAATGGAGAAATTGAATGTCTTGGCCGTATTGATCACCAGGTAAAAATAAGAGGTTTCCGCATTGAGCTGGAGGAGATAGAGAATGTTTTACTAAAACAAGCTGATATAAAGCAGGCGGTTGTTATCGCCCGTGAAGATATGCCCGGCGAACCACGCCTGGTTGCCTATGCTGTTTTGAAAAATGCAGGCGATGACAACCATAAATCGCTTACATCTGCCTGGCAAAATGCATTACTGGACAAGTTGCCCGAATATATGGTACCTGACGACTTTGTATTAATGCCATCGATACCCATTACCCCTAATGGAAAAATTGACCGCAAAGCATTACCAAAGCCCGATCATAACTTAATAACCCGCGAAGGTGAATATGTTGCCCCCCGCACAGATGTTGAAAAGCAGGTTGCTGAAGTATGGGAAGAATTAATGGGGATTCAAAAGATCAGCATCTTTGATAATTTCTTCGAATTAGGAGGCCGCTCGCTGGTTGCGGTGCAAATAATGGCCCGGATTGAAAAGATAACAGGCAAGCGTTTACCTCTCGCTACATTGTTTGAACATTCAACAATTGAAAAACTTTCATTACGGCTTAATGTTGATGCTAAATCCATCACCTGGGAATCACTTGTTCCGATAAAACCACAGGGCACAAAAATGCCTTTGTACATAGTTCATGGTGCCGGTTTAAATGTGTTATTATTTAACGCACTGGCTATGAACATGGATAAAGACCAACCTGTTTACGGGCTGCAGGCTAAGGGGCTGAATGGAATTGATGAGCCACTGGATGTAATGGAAGAAATTGCGGCGAATTATATAGCCGAAATAATAGCCCAAAACCCAACTGGGCCTTATGCGCTCGCCGGTTATTCACTAGGCGGAACAATTGCTTACGAAATGGCCCACCAGTTAATAGCAATGGGCAAACAAGTAAAGGTGCTTGCAGTATTTGATACGTACGCCGAGCAAACTGATATTTTTGATCCGCTTATAAAAAGAACCTTTAACAGAATAAGGTTATATACAATGATGTTCCTGTACAGCTTTGTATTGTTTGCCGAGGATCCTAAAAGAACGATTGAATATAAAAGCTTAGTGATTAAACGCAAAATCATCCGTCTTTACTGGAGAATTTTTAAGGGTAAGGAAGAAAAGCAGGAAGGCTTTTTTGCATACGATAACGAAATTGATGAGGCCAGCGCAAAAGCAAAACGCAATTATTACTTAAAACCACTTGATATAACTGTAGACTTATTTAAAGCTAAAAAGAAGACATTTTATATGGATGACTTTAAGCACCTTGGGTGGCATAAATTTGCACTAAAAGGTGTTAATGTCCATGAGATCCCGGGCGAGCATAACACCATATTTGCCCCGCCTAATGATGAGAAATTTGCTGTTGTATTACAACAATGCCTTGATAGGGTAGCCGCAACTAAATAATGAAAAAAGTATCCGTTGTTACAGTAAATTATAACCAGCCTAAGGTTACTGAAGAATTACTGCTATCTATCCCAAAATCATACAATAACCTCGAAATTATTGTTGTTGATAATGGCAGTAACGCAGACATTTCCACAGGTTGGCAATCAAAATACCCTAAAATAAATTTTATCCGGTCTGATCAAAATCTAGGCTTTGCCGGGGGCAATAATTTGGGTATAAAAGCTGCTACAGGCGATTATCTTTTCCTGGTTAATAACGACACCGAATTTACTAATGGATTGATTGAAAAGCTTGTTGAGGCACTGGACGACAATCCTGTTGCGGGGATGGTATCGCCCAAAATAAAATACTTTAGCAATAAAAGCCTGATTCAGTATGCAGGCTATTCCGGTATGAATTATTATACCTGCCGCAATAGCTGTATCGGTTTGCGGGAGACAGATAACGGCCAATACGATCATATTACTGCCCCCACTGCTTACTGCCATGGTGCTGCTATGATGATAAAGAAGGAGGCCATTGAAAAAGCTGGCTTAATGAATGAAAATTTCTTTTTGTATTATGAGGAAGTGGACTGGTGTGAAAGTATTAAGCGGGCAGGATACGAAGCCTGGGTTTGTACAGAAGCAGTGATCTTTCATAAAGAATCTGTTTCCGTTGGTAAAAAAAGCAAGCTTAAGGAGTATTTTATGAACCGCAACCGTATTTTGTTTACCAGGCGAAATGCGCCTTTTTTAAAACAGATCATCTTTTATCCTTATTTTGTTTTGCTTGTTGTACCGCGCAATCTTATTGCTTACATAAAAAATAAAAATTACAGTTTTATCCCGATGCTTTTAAAAGCCGTGTGGTGGAATTTAACCCATGGCAAAAACAGTAATAATTTAGGTTATCCCATAAATACCATCAAATGAGCATTATTTTTTGGCTTAGCCTGTTTATTGTTTTTTACACCTTTGCCGGATACGGATTTTTCCTGTACTTCCTCATCAAAATAAAACGAATAGTTAAAGGAAAACCTGTCCCCCCCTCCTTTACGGCTGCTGAATTACCGGCTTGTACATTAGTGGTAGCCGCCTACAATGAAGAATTCCTTATTGAAGAGAAAGTTACTAATTGTTTGCAGTTAAATTATCCTGCCGGGAAGTTAAAAATATTGTTTATTACAGACGGCTCATCTGATAAAACACCCGAAATAATTGGCAGGTATCCCCAGGTTCAATTATTACACCAGGCAACCCGCTCAGGTAAAATAGCAGCTGTTCATCGTGCCATGGAATATGTGGACACTGAAATTGCAATTTTTACGGATGCAAATACCTTTTTAAATACCGACGCAATAATCAATATCTGCAGACACTATGCTAATGCCACAGTTGGTGCGGTTGCGGGTGAAAAAAGGGTTCAGATGAACCAAAATGCTGATGCCAGTGCAGCAGGTGAAGGGTTTTACTGGAAATACGAATCAGCATTAAAAAAATGGGACTCCGAGCTGTACTCGGTAGTCGGGGCGGCTGGCGAACTGTTCAGTGTAAGGCGGTCGCTTTATGAAGATGTTCCGGCTGATACAATCCTGGATGATTTTATGATCTCTATGCTTATTGCAGCAAAAGGTTACCGTATTATTTATGAGCCGGAAGCCTATGCAATTGAAACTGCATCAGAAAATGTGTCAGAAGAACTAAAAAGAAAAATCAGGATAGCCGCAGGAGGCATTCAATCCATACTACGTTTAAAAAATTTATTTAACCCTTTTAAATATCCTGTCCTTTCTTTTCAATATATCAGCCACCGGGTTTTAAGGTGGACTATTACTCCTTTCCTGTTGATCCTGGTTTTCGTTCTAAATGCATTGTTAGCGTTTAAGCCCGATGCGTTTTTTTACCGGCTGTTTCTTTCGGCTCAAATATTATTCTATGTTCTTGCGGTGCTTGGCCTTATAATGGAAAAGAGGCAGATACGCATTAAATTATTATTTATTCCCTACTATTTTTGTGTGATGAACTATGCAGTTTTAATGGGCATTATTCGCTATTTTTCTAAAAAGCAAAGTGCCATCTGGGAAAAGGCACAGAGAAAACAAGAAGTTACACTTCAATCCTGATTTGCTATAGGCTCAATTCCATCTGGATATTGGCTCTTTCATACGGCGATGGCGGGCCGGTTATCTTTTTAAATCCCAACTTAGCGTATAAACTGAGTGCAGGTTTAAGTATGGTATTGCTTTCCAGGTAAATCCGCGTTGCTCCGGCTTGTTTTGCTTTGTTAATTATCGCCTTGCCAAGCAACTCCCCTATTCCTTTCCCCTTTGCCTGCGGCGATACTGCCATTTTAGCCAGTTCAAAAGTATGCTGATCCATTTTGATCAATGCACAGGTACCAACGGGTTCACCGTTGTATAATGCAAACAATATATACCCGCCTTTATCAAGTATGTATTCCTCAGGGTGATCGAGCGATTTATAGTCCGCCTCCTCCATCTTAAACCAAGTTGTAATCCATTCCTCATTAAGCTGTTTAAATATCTCCTTATATTGAGGCTGATAATCTACTATTTCCACGTCTTTCCCTTTGTTTAGCTTCTTCCCGTACCCTTTTAAGCAAGCTTTTCTGCTGTAACAGAACTTTCCTCCAATACGCGCTTGCTAATAATTTCTTCATAAATACCATCCCATAAGGCAATGCGTTTTTGAAGGGCGATGATAGAAGCCGCGGTGATTTCGTCCCACTTTTGAATGTCGGTACCGCAAAGTTCGGCAGTCATTTGTAAAGCCAAGTGACTGTGATGGTCGCCGTCTACCTCAATATGACGATCGAGGTAATATTTAAACAGGGAGACCTGGGTGGGAAATTTGCTATTAAGGTCGTTCACAATGGAATGAAACATGTTGGGGATCAGGTCTTCGCGGCCAAAAGTAAAAACAGCCGCCTGCAAATGAGGCTGTCTGCTGGCGATCACTTCGAAAGTATAATCAACAAAGCCACGTGCAGCATCGGGAATGGCAGAGACAGCAAAAGCTGCGTTAAGATCACCGGTACTTTGCAGGGCCGACATAAAATCCATAAAAGCCACAGGTTCGGCGCCGCATTGTTGCATAGCTTCCAGGTACATTTCGTAATGGCTTTTGCGTGCGCCATTAATGTCGGTATCCGATTCTTCGCCGGTTACAATCTCATTGATCAGGTACCTTGTATTGCCCGAACCAACAGGGAACCATGGTACTGTAGTACAGGTTAAGTTTTGCTGCAACGCCTTGAGCAGCGACATAAAATCCCATACGGCATAAATATGGTAATTCATAAACACAGACAAGTCATCAATGCTGGTGATAGCGCTGTAAACTTTATGGCCGATGATCTGCTGCCGTAAAGGCTCAATAGTATCCTGTATTTTTTTTATCTGATCGTTCATTTTCACAAAATTCGGTTTCTGGCGGCAAAGTTAAATTTTTGAAAGGAAAAGGACGGGAAAAATATAAGCTGCTCCTGAATAAAACGAGAAAATTTTAAAAAAGAAAATTCAAGGGTCTATAACGTGTCTTTATTCAATTACATCAATTTGCTATTGAATGAAAACAAGATTAACATTATAATTGTCTGTAGCTATACAGCTACATTTAATGAATTGATGATCAAGCCACGTGATATGTATAAATAAAAAATCATGCAACCGACAAAAATATGGGCTAATCTGGGAGTAAAAGATGTAGACACTACCTGGTGTTTTTATACTTCATTAGGATTTAAATCTAATGAAGGACGCTACAAGGCATAAGAACTGACCAGTTTTTTAATTGGCAATGATGATTTTGTTGTGCACTTTTTTGCAATTGATTCTTTTAAGGATTCAACAAAAGGAGAAGTTGCGGATTTGACCTGCGGAAATGAAGTGATGTTCACGCTTTGGGCAGAAAGTAAACAAGAGGTGGATACCTGGGCTGTCGAAGTTCGTAACGCAGGCGGTATGATATTTACCGAACCATCTGAATTTGGCGAACGCTACTATGGTTTTGGCTTTTCAGACCCGGACGGGCATAAATGGAACGTTTTTCATATCTAATAAATTTCCTGTAAATAATTTTTGCACAAAGTTGCTTAATTTCTTATTTTGGCATTATAAGCATTTAAAAAATAGCCTGTTGCAAGTTTTAAAAAACTCCCTCCGGCTACAAAAAATAATCTGTTTCCACAAAGTCCTCCAGAGATCCCAGCGGAGACAAAAAAACGTAAAACGATGTCAAACCTCAGCTTCATTTCGCCTTTTTTTATTGTTTCCAATTTAAAAGATTCGGTGGCCTTCTATGTAAATAAACTTGGGTTTGAAGTATGGTATACCGGCCCCGACGATGATCCATATTGGGCTATGGTAGGCCGCGGTCCTGTCTCCATTATGCTAAAGGCCATTGCAGATGACATAAAACCCGTTCCCAATTATACCCGGCATGAATGGGCCGCCTGGGATGCGTACATTTCTGCCGAAGAACCTGACACCTTATTTGAAGAATTCAGTTTAACCGGTATAACATTTCACAAACCCATCCATGACAACAGTGATGG
>JAQBOU010000043.1 GCA_028287865.1 Mucilaginibacter sp.
ACTTCGTCTGGTCTTACCTCTACCATTTTTTGTATTTATTTTAGAGTTTTTTGTTTTATTTAGCTACAACTACCCTTTGGGCAAATTCTTTTTTCAATTTCTTTAAATCGCTGGCAATACTGGTATCCACTTGCCGGTCGCCTACAGTAAGCACAAAGCCGCCGATCAATGAAGGGTCAACTTTGGCATCCAGCTTTATAGTGCCGCCGGTAGCTGCTTGTATATCAGCAATCATTGTTTGTTTATTAGCTTCGGACAATGCGGTAGCCGAAACCACTTTTGCCCTTACTATGTGTTCCTTAGCGTCGTACATATCTACAAAAGCCTCAGCTGTGGTATATAAAACCTCACCGCGGCTTTTATTGATCATCAATTTAAAAAATAGTATACTCAGCTTGTTCACTTTTGCACCAAACACGTCCTCGAGTATATTTAATTTTTTTATATGGGATACAATAGGGTTGGCCAAAACCGCTTTCAATTCAGGATTTACCCTTAAAGTGTGATGAAAAAGATCCATATCATTCTTTATCACCTCTACCAGGTTTTGTTCCTGTGCAAGGTCGATGAGTGATTTGGCGTACCTGGATGCTACTGTTAATTCTGACATTTTTTATTTACGAATTACGATTTACGATTTACGATTTTTCAAAGTTCAGATCAATTATTATTAAAATCTGAAATCGTAATTCGTAAATCTAAAATTGATTTAGCTTAGCTTCACTTCCTTTAATAATTCTTTAACCAGGTCATCCTGTTTTTTCTGATCTTCAAATTGCTTGCGTAATATTTTTTCAGCAATATCAATAGAAAGTGTCGCTACCTGGTTTTTAACGTCAGCCATAGCAATTGCTTTTTGATTATTGATCTCAACGCGTGCAAGCTCTATCTGGCGGGTACCTTCTTTTTGCGCAGCATCTTTTGCCTCGCTGATGATCTGGTTTTTAACTTTTGTTGCTTCAGATAAAATAGCGTCACGTTCGGCACGTGCTTGTTTCAGCAATGCTTCATTTTCGCTGGTTAAGCGGCTCATCTCCTCTTTAACTGCTTCAGCTCTTGACAACGCGGTTTCAATAGATTGCTCGCGTTCATTTACCGCTGCTAAAATTGGCTTCCAGGCATATTTACCCAGTATAAACAACAAGATCAAAAATGATAAACTTGTCCAAAAAATTAAGCCTACTTCGGGTTTAATTAAGTCCATATGTTAATTTAATACTTTACTAAATTTTAAACTGTTTTAAAACAAGCCCGGGGCCAATCGCTCCGGGCTGTTTTTCTTCTTTTTGCCTAAATAAATTAGAGCAAAGCAACTACCACGGCAAACAAGGCAACACCTTCAACAAGGGCTGCAGCGATGATCATGTTAGTTTGAATTTTAGAGATTGCTTCAGGTTGGCGTGCAATAGCTTCAACAGCTTTACCACCGATCTGGCCGATGCCGATACCAGCACCAATTGCAGCAAACCCTGCACCGATAGGACCATAAGGACTCATTGTTTATTAATTTAAAGTGTATATATAGATAATTAATTTTAAATCACTTCATGGTGATGCTCTTCAATAGCCATACCTATAAATAAGGATGATAGCATTGTAAAAACATACGCCTGTAAAAAAACCACCAGTACCTCGATGATATCAATAAAAACCGCAAACGCAACGGAAACCGGTGATATCCATAAAGAATTAAAGATAAATATCAACGATATAAGGCTTAATACAACAATGTGGCCCGCTGCCATATTAGCAAACAAACGAATCATTAATGCACCTGGCTTTGAAAAAATACCTATAATTTCTACAATCCACATAATAGGAAGTATCCAAAACGGCACATCAGGTAAAAAAATATGCTTCCAGTAATATTTGTTACCATTTACGTTTACAACAATAAATATAACAACTGCAAGTGTTAAGGTTACGGCAATATTACCTGTAAGGTTATAACCACCCGGAAAGAAAGGGATCATTCCAAACAGGTTATTAATTAAAATAAAAAAGAATATGGTAAGCAATAAAGGCATAAACCTTTCGTACTTAACACCAATATTTGGGCGGGCAATGTCATCCCTGATAAATAAAATTACAGGCTCCATAAATGATTGTAACCCTTTGGGCGCTTTACCAGTCCGTTTTTTATAGCCCGATGACACGCTTATAAATACAAACATCAGAACTAAGCCTGAAAGCCACATGCCAGCTACATTTTGAGTGATAGAAAAATCCCAAACCTTTTTGTTTGCAGCTTCATCTATATTACCTGTTTCATCTACCGCTTTTATCTTATTATTTACAAGTACATAATTATAATACTTGCCTTTATAAACCTTGCCCTGTGGCTGAAGGTTGGCTGATGAAAATATTTCGAAGCCTTTGTCAGTATACAATATTACGGGTAGCGGAATAAATTTCTCACCAAGTAAATGCCACTCATGTTTATCTGCAATATGCTCCATGGTTGCTTTACCCGGATCAAATTTCCCCTCCTTCACTTCGGGCGTCTTTTCCTGCGCTAAAGCTTTTGTCGGAATGGCGCCTATCATTAAAAAAAAGGCACAAATGAGTGATATGTTAAAAATTTTTGATTTCAAAATCGAGCCGTTAATCATCTAAATGAAGTTTTCTACCTTAAAATTTTGTTGCGCAAGGTACGCAACAAAATATAAACTTCAAAGGCTGTATTTAAGAAATAAACATAAAAAAAATCACCCAAAAACACGTACTTATTCATCTTATTTTTTGCCAGAAAAACCAGCACAAAAATAAGACATGAAAGTATTTTAACGACAGTTGCACCCATAAACGCCTCTGAAAACATAGTAGGATACATTTGGCGGATTATTAAAATTGAAGTAACCACTAATACGGTAAGACCTGACAGAAAAAAGAAGATCAGCCAAAACTCCGGGATCAGCAAATCTGAATGCCCAAATTTGTTTAGCGCATAAGGAGGGATTGCTATTATAAATGCAAACCATAAATAAAATAATATTGCCTGGTATATTTTCATTTTAAAATTTGGGGATTTGTCTGATTCCGACTAATCTTTTGTTGACCTGATAACAATGTACAAAGATATAAAAACCCCGGTAAGTGAAAGTGCCGCTGTTACCCACTTAACATTATGATTCGCGGCGGTATCGATTTTATA
Organism: Mucilaginibacter sp.; assembly: GCA_028287865.1. Taxonomy (GTDB): domain Bacteria; phylum Bacteroidota; class Bacteroidia; order Sphingobacteriales; family Sphingobacteriaceae; genus Mucilaginibacter. The sequence goes on from JAQBOU010000043.1 coordinate 3,155, forward strand.
TCCGGCATAAGAAAATATACCTATGATTAAAATCATCTGGAATGCCATACCTGAAAATTTTGCATAGTTATTTGTTTGCCCGTTGCCGCCGGAGTCGTCTTTCTGCCCATTTTTAGTCATCTGCAAATTTATTAATCCTATTGCATAATTGTTGCTAAATTAGCAAGGCTTTTATAAAGCCGGTTTACATTGAAGCGATTTTCCATATTTCCTACATTAAAACAAGTAAAGCTCTCCCTTTTTGCGTTGATAATTATCTCGGCAGGGTGTTCGCTTGAAAAACAAAGCGGGTTTAACCGCGCCATGCAAAACCTTACGGCACACTACAATATATTGTTTAATGCAAAGGAGATATTAAGGCTGAAGCAACAAAGCTATGCTTTATCGTTTGTTGATAATTACAATGAAATATTAAGTGTATACCAGGACACTACCGCTCAAAGCGCCGCGCCGGATAAAGACCTGGATGCAGCAATAGCAAAAGCCAATACAATTATTAACGTTAAAGAGCAAAGTCATTACCTTGGCGATGCCTACCTGGTATTAGGCAAATCGTATTTCCTTGCGGGAAACTATTTTAATGCGGTTGAATATTTTAGTTTAGTAATACATTCGTTCCCTGCCCGGGTTGATCTTACCCAGGATGCTTTGGCCTGGAAAACCCGGGCGTTACTATACCTGGATCAGTTGCCACAGGCTAAAATTGCTATCGATACGGCTATACTAAATATCAACCCTAAAAAAAGAAAAAGAATTAACGCAGATATTTATGCAACCAAGCTTCAATATGATATAAAGGCACAGGACTATAAAGACGCAGAAGAAATGGCTAAACAAGCCATCAGCTACTGTCATGACAAAATACAGCGCTTGAGGTGGACATTTATTTTAAGCCAGGTGCAGGAACTCAATAATAAACCCGCAGAAGCATTTAAAAATTATACCCGGATAGCAAAAAGCAACGCCGCATTTGAAATGTCGTTCAATGCCAGTTTAAACCGCATACGGATTGAAGAAAACCGGAATGGCATAAAAACAGACCGGACACAAAGGTTACTTGCCTTGTTGAAAGACCCGAACAATAAAGACTTTAAAGATCAGATCTATTACCAGGTAGCTGAAATTGCGCTGGCTGAAAAACATGTTGATGATGCAATTAAAAACTATAAGCTTTCTGTACGCTATAGTTTAAAAAATCAAAACCAAAAAGGGCTGTCGTATTTGCGGCTTGCGCAGGTTAACTTTAAAAATAAATCAAACTATGTTAGTGCTAAAAAGTATTACGACAGCACACTTACTACCCTGCCAACAAATTATCCGGGATATCAGCTGATACAAAAAACAGGCAGCAACCTGCAATTACTGGTAGACAGGCTGCAGATCATTGCCCGCGAAGATACTTTACAGGCTCTTGCCAAAATGGACGAAAACACGCGCCTTTCTGTAATAGATAAAATGGTTAGCGATAAAACCTTACAGCAGCAAGCCGATTTAAACAACACCCAGGCAAACGCAGCAATTAATACCCAGGGGCCGCTCGCAGGGAGTCGTGGCACCAGTTCTTTTTATTTTTATAATGACAATGCGGTTAGCCAGGGCCTTGTTGACTTTAAAAGGGTATGGGGAAACCGCAAACTGGAAGACAACTGGCGCCGCAGCACACGATCAAGCAGCGATATAACCAATAATACATCCAATAGTATACAGGCGGAGGATCCTGATGCTCCTTTAAACATGGCGCAAACAAACAGAAATAGTGCAAACGCGGGAAACTATCGGCAGGAACTGATTAGAGGGGTTCCGCTTACTCCTACTGCACTTGCACAATCAAACCTGCGTATTTACAATGCGTATGTGGATATAGCGAATTTTTACAGGGACATTTTGGAAGATAAAAAAGAAGCCATCGCTGAATATGAATTAATTTTACGCCGCTTTCCCGATGATCCTAACATACCCGTTATTTATTACAATTTATACCGCTTATACAGCGAAATAGACCCGGTAAAGTCTGATCACTATAAAAACATACTCTTAAAAAAATATCCGGAAACAACTTTTGCCAAAGTAATTGCCGATCCGGACTATATTAAAAAGCTCGGCGATAAGAACGCCGAATTTACTGATATCTATAATAAGATCTTTGACTTATATGCCCATAAAAAGTATAAAGAAGTTATAGAGCAGGTGCCGCCATTATTAAAGCAATACCCCAATAATATATATGCTTCACAATTATATTATTTAAAAACCATTGCCGAGGGCCATAATGAAAGGGTTGGCCCATTTCAGGATAGTTTACAGCAGGTAGCTAAGATGTTCCCGAACGACAAATTGGTAACACCTTTAATTAACCAGCATTTGGCTTTTATTAACGCTAACCAGGCCGATATGGCTACCAGGAATATCGTATTAGCAGATGAAGATCCGCATGAAATTCCATTTACTATGGATGTGGCATCGAAGAAGGAAACCGCATACAGGCGTTATGTAAAAGCAGATTATACACCGGTGCCGGACAAGAAACCATCACCACCTGTAGCAAAGGCAACTCCGGTTACAAAGGTTACCCCTCCTATAGTACCACCGGTTCAAATCGCCAAGGTACCTGCTTCTGTTAACGATTCTCTTTCAGTTAAAACTACAAAGGTGATACCGCCTGTTTCAGTTGACGATCCTGATCAGCAACCTGTTAAGGTCCCTGAAGCTGCACCTTCTATATTTACAATGAACGATAGTACAAACTACTACTTTGTTGTAAATGTAAACAGCAGTACAACTAATTTATCATCATCCCGTTTTGGTATCGGGCAATTTGACCGGGTTAACTACCAGGGTAAAGGACTTCGGCATCTGTTAAAATCAGCAGGAGATAATAATCAATTAATATATGTAGGGAAGTTCCTTACGCTTGCCGACGTTAAAAAATATGCCCGTCAAATTATCCCGCTGCTTCCTGATATTATGAAGGTGCCGAAGGATAAATACAGCTTTTTTATTATAACCCAGGAAAATCTGAATAAATTAGCCGACAAAATTACACTGGATAGTTATACTGACTACTACCAAAAAAATTATTAAACATGATCATTAAACTCGCACCGCAGGATATAAGACGATATAACTGGTATATATGGAGAGCCGTTATCGGGTTTTTATCCTTTTTTATATTATTACTTGTCGTTACCTATTTCGGTTTATTTGGTTCCTTACCCCTATTTCGTGATCTTGAAAATCCAAAAAGCAACCAGGCAACAGAAGTGCTGTCGTCAGATAAAACTGTTTTAGGTACCTATTATATAGAGAACCGGTCGAGCGTAAATTATTCCCAATTATCGCCGAATGTGATTAACGCGTTGATAGCAACTGAAGACAGCCGTTTTTACCAGCATTCGGGTATTGATTTTCAGCGGATATTAACCATTCCTTTTTTAAATCTTATCAAAAAGCAAGGGGGAAGTACCATCACCCAACAATTAGCTGAAAATCTTTTTTCGGGCGAGCGGGCGCATAATCCTTTTGTCCGTTTTACCCAAAAATTAAAAGAGTGGATAATAGCAGTACAGTTGGAAAGACGCTATACAAAACAGGAAATCTTAACCATGTATTTAAACAAGGTTGATTTTGGCGCTTATAATACTTTTGGCATTAAATCGGCTGCCCGTACCTATTTTAATACAACACCCGATAGGCTTACACCAGATCAGGCTGCATTATTAATTGGCATGGTTAAGGGCCCGGGTCTTTATTCGCCTATCAGGCATCCTGATAGGGCATTAAACCGGCGCAACCTGATTTTGGGATTAATGGCAAAACAAGGATTTATAAGCGATGGGCAACTACAGGAATTGAAACAAAAACCTTTAGCACTTGATTTTAACCCGATAGGTCATAATGATGGGCCTGCACCGTATTTCAGAGCGGTACTTAAGCAGCAAATTCAAAAGATATTTAAAGATCAAAATATTGTACAATCAGATGGTACGCCTTATGATCTTGACCGCGATGGGTTAAAGATATACACCACGCTTGATGCCACTATGCAGCAATATGCAGAAGAAGCACAGCGTGAGTATATGCCAACACTACAGGCAGAATTCAACGAGCAATGGAAAGGTGTAAGCCGCTGGAAAAATATTAAAAACTTTAAGCTGCTGCTTGACCAGGGCATGTTTCGATCAGACCGGTATAAAGAGTTGCAATTACAGGGAAAAACAGACGAGGAAATAAGGCAAAATTTTAATACCGCCGACAGCATTGAACTTTTTACATGGAAAGGATATGTGGATACGGTTATGAAACCCATTGATTCTATAGTGTACACTAAAATGATGCTCCGCAATGCAATGATGAGCATGGATCCTACAACCGGCTATATAAAAGCATGGGTTGGCGGTATAAACTTTGAACATTTTAAATACGACCAGGTAAAAATGGGGACCAGGCAGGTTGGTTCAACTGCTAAGCCGTTTACCTATGCGGTAGCCATTGAAAATGGATTTTCGCCTTGTATGGAAGTTGATAACGTACCGGTTACTATAACAGGGTATGGAGACCCGTACACACCGGGACAATCCATGTCAGACTATAAACCTGGTCCGATAACTTTATTGAAAGCACTTGGCTATTCGCAAAACTATGTAGCGGCGTATGTAATGAATGAGGTAAAGCCGGTGCCTGTGATGGAGCTGATAAAAAAGATGGGAATTACCAGTTACGTACCACCCTACCCTTCTATTTGCCTGGGTGTGTTCAATGCCTCAGTGTTTGATATGACAGGAGCTTATTCTGTTTTTGCCAACCACGGCACCTGGACTGAACCCACTTTCATTTTAAGGGTTGAAGATAAAAATGGCAATGTGATTTATACCCACACACCTAAAGTAGTACAGGCAATGGATGCGCAAACAGCATATGTTATGACCTATATGCTTAAAGGAGTAATAAAGGATGGTACAGGTTCAAGGCTGCAATACAAATATGGTTTAACCAACCCGATTGGTGGTAAAACAGGTACCACCCAGGAAAATTCAGATGGTTGGTTTATAGGTATAACACCACAATTAGTTACCGGTGTATGGTCGGGATGTGAGGACAGGGATATACATTTCCGTTCAACCAGGCTTGGCGAGGGTGCTAACTCCGCATTGCCTATCTTTGCACTTTTTATGAAAAGGGTTTATGCAAACACTTCGTTAGGCATTAAAAAGAATGTGGATTTTGATGCACCAAAAAACGGCACAAATGTCACTTTAGACTGCGATGCCTACAAACAGCAGCAGCAAGGCACCACTGAGGTTGACAAGAAGTTAGGGTTTTGAGAAGATTTAAGATTGTAGTTGTTTATTGATTATAAGGCTGTAATTTATAAATAATAAATTTGTCATTGCGAGGCACGAAGCAATCGCGAACTATGCATTGACCGCCCTGTAAAGCAAGTGATTGCCACGCTGCGCTCGCAATGACAATTCTTATTTCCTGCTAATTATACTACTTAAGCTAAATGATTTCTATCAGCTGATAGCCAGGTAAAATCTGATAGGCTAATGAACAAGTGAGCAAATGAGCAAAAGTTTTGACTATAGGGCTGCTTTAAAAAACATACCGCATAAGCCGGGGGTTTACCAGTTTTGGAATGAAGAACGCGAACTGATCTATATTGGTAAGGCCAAAGATTTGCGAAACCGCGTTACTTCTTATTTTAATAAGGACACCAATGTAAACGCTAAAACCAGGGTTTTGGTCACTAAGATCCGCGATGTTAGTTTTACCATTGTCGATACTGAAATTGATGCCTGGCTGCTGGAAAACAGCTTAATAAAAAAGCACCAGCCCAGGTATAACGTAATGTTGAAGGATGATAAAACCTATCCCTGGATCATCATAAAAAACGAGCATTATCCCCGCATTTTCTGGACCCGCCGCATTGTACGTGACGGATCAAAATACCTTGGGCCTTATGCATCCATAAGTATGATGCATAATATTTTAGGGTTAATTAAGGAAACCTATCCCCTGCGTACGTGTAACCTGCCGCTTACGCAGCAAAATATAGAAAAAGGAAAATTTAAAGTTTGTTTAGAATACCAGTTGGGTAATTGTAAGGGCCCCTGCCAAAATTACCAGACTGAAGATGATTACGACAACAGCATTGAGGAAATAAAAGATATTTTAAACGGCAAAATAGGTTCTGTTCTGCGTAACCTGCGGGCAGATATGGAAAAGGCTGTTGCCGATTTAAATTACGAATACGCCCACCGGCTGAAGAGAAAATTTGAACTACTTGAAAATTACCAGAGCAAATCTACCGTTGTAAACTCATCCATCACAGATGTGGACGTATTTAGTATTGCATCCGAAGAAAAATATGCCTTTGTTAACTTTTTAAAGGTGATGAACGGCACCATTACACAAACACAAACCATCGAGTTAAAAAAACGGCTGGACGAAAGTGATGAAGAATTATTAACGCTTGCGATATCCGAATTCAGAAGCAGGTATGATAGTCATTCAAAAGAGATCATTGTCCCTTTTCATATTGACATTGACGATACATCTATCAAATTCACCGTTCCAAAGCTTGGTGAAAAAAGAAAACTGCTTGACCTTTCACAAAAAAATGTGCAGTTCTTTAAAAAGGAAAGGATTGATCAGTATGAAAAGCTGAACCCCGAAATAAGAACCGAGCGGCTGCTTACCCAAATGATGAAAGATCTGCGTATGAACCAGTTGCCGCGGCATATTGAGTGTTTTGATAACTCCAATTTCCAGGGTAAATATCCGGTATCTGCAATTGTTGTATTTAGGGATGCAAAGCCCTCTAAAAAGGATTACCGACATTTTAACGTAAAAACGGTAGAAGGTCCTGATGACTTCGCCACTATGGAAGAGGCCGTTTTGAGGCGTTACAGGCGCATGCTTGATGAAGGCGGCGAGCTGCCTCAATTAATAGTAATTGACGGTGGAAAAGGTCAATTATCATCAGCATTAAAAAGTCTTAAGTTATTAGGTATTGACAAACAGGTAACGGTAATAGGTATAGCAAAGCGATTGGAGGAATTATACTATCCGGGAGACCAATACCCTTTATACCTTGATAAAAAATCAGAAACGTTAAGAATAATACAACAGCTAAGGGATGAAGCGCACCGTTTCGGGATCACATTTCATCGCAAAAAACGCGATAAAGGCACCCTGGTTACTGAGCTCGAATTAATTGAAGGCATAGGGAAAACTACTGCCGAAAAACTGCTGAAATATTTTAGGTCTGTTAAAAAGATCCGTGAGGCAAAACCTGAAGAATTACTGGAAGTAGTAAATAAGAAACAAGCAGGTGCTATAACCAGCTATTTTGCCGGAAGTGATTAAAGAAAGTCGGAAAGACAGAGAGTAGGAAATCAGGAAGACGGCCCAAAAATCTCTAGATATAATAAGATAACCATGCCGCACTTATCAATTAAAAATGCCTTATTGAAATATTTCAATAAGGCATTTTTAATTTTATCTTTCGGACTTTGGTCTTTCGGACTCCCCGACTTAGTACTGCCACAAAGTAAGCTCCCAATCCATCAATGATTTCTTGATCCGTTCAGCTTCGTACAGTTTGTCAATACCCTGTGCATAATCTTTTATACGTTCGTCTTTATCATTGGATTCTTTTACAATGTAGCTCGCAAAAATTCTCTTTACAAACACATCATCAAAACTTAAACCTGTAGCATCACTTTTAGCACTTACCACCTCTTTAGTCGCCAGTATGTGTCTTGCATCAGGGAAATAGATCCAAAATGCAGGTTGATAATCGCCGGAAGTACCTACTTTTACTTTAATCATCGGTGCGATCCCAATAATACGGGGCTCCCAAATTGAGCGCTGCCTGTCAAATACCCAATCTTCTTTTATACGATATTTAAGCAAACTATCCGGGTTAAATTCTCCGGCTTTTAAAGTGGAACCTATCTTATTTCCATCCTTATCAAATTTATCAACCACGCTGCTATCGGCTAACCTGCTTTTTGCCTTTTCGGCGGTTAAAGGTGTCGAAAAGCTATCTCCGTTCGGATCCTCTTTGTTTGGAGTTGGGTCATAAGCTGTCAATTCACCGGAGGCAATTGCATCCAGCAATACATCGATCAATCTTTCTTTAGGCGAAGCCAGGTAAGCGTTCATTTTATCGCGCACATCAATCTCACGCCATATACGTTTTGCAAATGCAACATCCGACTCCCTTAAGTTAGGATATGGAGTAACTTTAGCGCTTAATATATTAGTTTTTTTAAAATAACCGTCAAGGGGCCTGTCAAATGGCTTTACAGGGCCTTTAGCCATTTTTTTACTGGTATCAATCCCCGGGATAGCACTGGTGGTACCTGGGGTATTTGATGCCGCCTGTTGTGTTGAAGCAGGTTTTTTAGTGACCTTTTTCTTGCGCTTTTGTGCATACGATGTTACGCATGCCAGGCAAAGAATAACAACTAAAATTCTTGTTTTCATAATCCTTCTAATTTGCATTTAATACAATCGGGTCAAGTCCTCGTTGTGTACCATCAGGGCCAACAGCAATAATATCTTTAAATTCAACTGTGGTTCCCGGGGTAACTGTATTCATTAATGAGCGCATAGCGCTTGTCAATTCATTTCCTGTGCCGGATAAAGTAATCACATCCTGGCGTGGTTTTGCAACCAGTAAAGTAAAACGGGTTACATTAAACTTAGCGTCAAAATCAAAATTATCAAGTTTGGCAAATATCCTGTCCTGCGCTTTTATGTTTGCTGCACTGGTGTTACCACCGCCTTTTCCGGCAAACATCGGCTTTGGATCAGGGATACGTTTAACACGGAACAAAGAAGTTCCAAGATTAGATACTTTTCCCTTTGTTAACTCACCGGACACATTGACCTTTGCTTCGCCCATAGTAGTTACATTAACAGTATAAATCCCTCCTGCACCGCTGATACTGCCGTTAGTCATGCTTACCCTCAAATTTTCTTTTGGAATACCAGGAGCTGAAACCTCAACCGGATTTGGCACGCCAATATATAAAACATTCATTTTTGTAGGTGATACCACTGCGGATGGCCTTGCTACCTGGTATGTTTGGGTTGGCAAATAGTACTTTTTAGGACCGTTAGGCCCTACAACCACTATCTCACCTTTATAAGTAAAAACGCCTTCTTTGGATGTATTAACAGTGTATTTACCTTTACCGCCATTCACAGGGATGCTCGATCCATTAATAGTAATGGTTGGATTTGACTTAGAATCATAGGCCGTTAAAAATATATCAGCTGTATAGGGCTGACCTGCAATAACGTAGCTTGTGGGCGCCACTGCCACACCATCAAAGGTATCTAAAGTAACTACCGCCTGGTCAACTTCACCTAAAATCTTTTTCACTACTTCATTTTCTGCATTTTTAGTATCTGCCTGAATTTTAGCAAGTGTTGTTAATGTAGCTCCCAAAGGAATACCATCCCCAAAGTAAGCTTCTTCCCAGGTTTTTGAGGGGCCTGTAGTTATATGGGGGGCATCCGCATTCAATGAAAAATTAATGCCCTGCTTTTCCTTATCATTCAATAAAGCCATTAACTGCTGTTTCGTTTCCTCAATCTTTTCTTTCAATTGCTCACCTTTCTTTTGGTTGATCATCACACGCGGCGATATATCAAGGTTCTCCCTTGCACCCACATCGCCTGTGTTTGGTTCAATACCACCACCCTCTTTAATCAATTGGTCCTTCAATTCCTGCACGTAATCGTTAAGTAATTTCGCAACTGCGCTTGCTTTTTTTGCTTTATCGAAAATAGGTTGAGCTCTTTCCTTTTGTTCTTTAAGTTTTGTTTGCTCGAAAGATGTATATGTAGTTTGGATACCTTTATCTACGTTAGCAGTAGATGCATCCAAACTGTTTTTTATATTCTTAAAGGCATCCATCAAACTATCAGGTACGCTCAGGGCAACCAGGCCCAATAGTACCAGATACAGGATACCCATCATTTTTTGTCTTGGGGTTTCTTTACCTCCAGCCATGTGTTTTTATTTGTTATTTTAAATGAATATCCTATTATTAGCTATTAACACGTGGCTGATTCATTGCTGAAAGCATATTACCATATATTGAATTCAATGTTCCTAAATTTTTGGCTAAGCGATGCACTTCCTCTTTAAACTGTTTTGAATCAGTTGCTGAGTCGGTAAAGTCTTTAAGCGTGATTGACATATCCTGGTAAAACTTGTTCATTGATTTTAAATGATTGCTTGAATCCTGCAATTCCAGTTCGTACACCGCATTTAAGGCCGACAGATTTTTAGCCATTTTGCTAACCTGTTCGTGGTATGATTTTGAATCGACATTGGTATTAGCCAATTCTGATAAATTTGCTGAAGCTTTATCGAATGCATTAGTTAATGTATCGTAGCTTGCTGTAGCCTGTTTAACTTTATCGGTAAAAGCAATGGTAGCATCGCCTGCATCTGTTACTCTTGATATAGAATTTACTTTGTCGCCAAACGTTCTTAATCCGCTTGCAAGGCTGCCGATCAATTCGGGGCCTATTTTAGCTTCGGCCAGCATTTGATCTAAAGCTGCTGTATTTGAAAAACTATCGCCACCGCCTACTTTTTTTGATGCTGATGCTTTGGGTAACTCACCTGCAAAATCTTCATCCAGCTCCGGATAGGCGCGCTTCCAGTCAATTCCTTTTTCTTCACGCTGAAAACCTAACAAAAAGAACAATATTGCCTCTGTTGATAATCCACCTGCAATAAAGTAAGTAGCACCCGGCCAGTGCAGTATCTTAAACATCAGACCTACAATAACCACTGTAGCACCCCATGATACAATATTATTAATTCCGTAAGGTAGTTTCTTCCCAGCCATAGTAATTTAAAAAAAATGTTATTATTTTAATTTAGTTTGTTATAATTTATCTTTTATCCTTGATATCACGACCAAGGTAATGTGTTACGCAGCGAAAGCCAATATATGACTTTGCGGTATCCTGGTATTCATATGTACGCGATGCGTTTTGAAGGAAGAATCCAATATCTTTCCACGAGCCACCCCTTACCACTTTACGCTTTAAAACTTCGGGGTCACTTGCCTTTGCCTCATAGTTAAATGTTGGCGCAAGATCATGAACAAATGTAGAAGCTGATTCATCAAATGCTGAAGCTGTCCACTCGGCTACGTTTCCGGCCATATTATACAAGCCATAATCGTTTGGAAAGTATGATTTTACATTTACTGTATAAGCACCACCATCATCTGTGTAATTACCTCTGCCTGGTTTAAAGTTTGCCAGCAGGCAACCTTTGGCATTTTTAATATAAGGACCACCCCATGGGTAATCAGTACCTATTCTGCCCCCGCGCGCTGCGTATTCAAATTCAGCTTCGGTAGGTAATTCATAAGGTGCACGGTGTGCCAGATGCCTTGCATCTTTATAAGCATCATTATAGCGTGTGCGCCATACATTAAATGCACGGGCCTGACGCCATGTTACACCAACTACCGGATAACTGCGGTAAGCCGGGTGTGAAAAATAACTTTCAGTCATCGGCTCATTTGCTGCATATGAAAAATCGCTCAGCCAAACTAATGTGTCAGGATAAACGGGAACTGTATCGCGCAAAATAAAATCCGAACGTTTTTTTGTTTTATCGTTTTTATAATCAGAAGCATTACGGTATGACATTAAAGCATAGTTATACTTTAAAAGACGTACGTCAAGCTCATTCCTGTCAAATATCCTGTCATCACCCTGGTAATACATCCCCTGCAATTTTGCAGCACTTGCTGCCGCAGCGGCACCTTTTTTGGGGCTCATTACCGGGTATTTTTTTACATAAGCCCAATTGATATATTTTTTTCCGCTTGGGTTAGGCGCTGCACCTTTTACAGGGTTCATGTAATATTTGGGATCATTAACGTAATTAGTGATAGCGATGGAATCGCGTACCCAATTTACGAATTGCCTGTACTGGCTGTTGGTAATTTCAGTTTGATCCATAAAGAATGGAGGAACAGTTACCTGTTTGGTTTGGGCAATTTGAGAGAATGTTATATCCTGATCGGTTTGCCCCATCAAAAATGATCCTCCGGGAATATAAACCATGCCGTAAGGCACCTCGGCCCTGAAAGATTTTTGCGGAACACCGGTTAGTTCTCCCCTGTCTCCGCCTTTGCTACAGCCGCTTAATATTCCACAAGCTAAAACCGCTATTAAAAAGTATATCTGCTTCATTTTTAAAATCAAAAATCAGTTATATATTGTTAGTTA
>JAQBOU010000147.1 GCA_028287865.1 Mucilaginibacter sp.
TAATATTAATCATCTACAACTATGATTTAAATGTTTTATAAATAGCTTTTTATTCAATCACCTACTAAGTGATCTTATTTTGAGTGGCGAATTTAGGGATTTTTTTTTGAAAGCATGGCCAGGGTAAGCTAAATCTACCAGGGAAATCGTAATTCTAAAATCTAATTACACATTCCCCCATCCCATTGCCAGTACATCAGCGAGGTGGTATGTTTTAATTGGCAAACTATTTTTGTCGATATAACTTTGCAGGTGCATCAGGCAGGAGGCATCGGTCGAGATAATGTATTCTGCTTCGGCAGCCAGTGCATTATCTACCTTTTGCTGGGCCATAGCGGTTGAAATTCCATCAAACTTAACAGCGAAGGTACCCCCAAAGCCGCAGCAGGTTTCATTATCCTTTAAATCTACCAGGTCAAGTCCCAATACTTTTGATAATAGCTGCCGGGGTTCGTTTTTGATCTTGCATTCGCGTAAGGCGCTGCAACTGTCGTGGTAAACTGCCCGGCCTTCCAACTCGGCTCCGAAATAATCAAACTGTAATATATTCACCAGGAAATCAGACAATTCATAAATATTGCCCTGGATATTGCGGCATTTATTGTGGGATGCCGTATTGGTAAACAGATCATTATAGTAGTTTTTAACCATCCCGGTGCAGGATGCTGAGGGAGACACAATAACGCTGTCTTCCGAAAAATCATTCAGGAATTTACTGCCCACTGTTTTGGCATCGTCCCAAAAACCGGCATTAAATGCCGGTTGCCCGCAGCAAGTTTGCTCCGGATTGTAATGAACCTCACAGCCCGCTTTCTCCAGCACTTTAACAGTATTGAAAGCAGTTTCGGGAAATAACTGGTCTATAAAACAAGGAATAAACAGCTCTATTTTCATCGGGCGTAAATTTCAGAAAAAGATATGAGTAATGGAGGATAAGATTCGACTACTTTTAAAAGTTATGCAATACCTTTCTTGACAACTTGACAAATATAAATTATATTTGATTAATGATTAAATAATTCAAATTATGAAAACAATGACCGTGGGCGAATTCAAAACCCATTTTTCTGATGTGATTGAACAGGTAAAAGCTGGTGAAAAAATTGCTGTTACTTATGGAAAAAAAAAGGAAATCATTGGATATTTTTCGCCCGATACTCCACAAAAACCCAAACGTAAATTAGGCATACTTGAAGGAAAGGTGGAAGTTATTTTTAAACCCGATTTTGAAATGACTACAGAGGAATTTTTGGGTTTATGAACTACCTGCTTGATACACATGCCCTTATTTGGGCTATCAAAGAAAGAAAAAAATTATCACCGGTAGTAATCCAAACACTTGAGAACGCGGATAATTCGATTTTTGTAAGTGCAATTACTTTTTGGGAAATTGCTTTAAAATTCTCCGTCGGCAAACTAGAACTTCGAAATATCTTACCTGATGAATTCCCTGAAGCATCGTTACAAATGGGATTTGAGCTTATTTCACTTTCGCCAAATGAAAGTGCGTCCCACTATAAATTAATATCGACCGATCATAAAGACCCGTTTGACAGGATGCTTATCTGGCAGGCAATACAGCGAAATCTAATTTTTATTACTAAAGATGATCGATTAGAAAGGTATAAAATAGCGGGTTTAAAAACATTGTGGTAAATGAGCCAATATCATGCTGCTGTCAGGCTTGAAATTTTACGGTTTTTTCGCTCAAAAGCAAGTAATGAAATTAATAAGATGAGGCCGGCTATAAAATAAGTACAAAGTACCAGTGTTGAATTACGCATGCTATTGGTAATATCATCAACCAGACCAAAACTGAACATCCCTCCTACTATAGCCAGCTTTTCGGTTACGTCATAAAAGCTAAAAAAGGAAGCTGAGTCAGTAATGTCCTGCGGTATAAGTTTGGAATAGGTTGATCGTGAAAGCGATTGTATGCCGCCCATAACCAATCCTACAACCATAGCCAAAATATAAAACTGTGTAGCGTTGGTGGTAAAATATGCGGCAATACATACGCCTATCCAGATAATTACCACATACATTAACACTTTAATATTGCCATATTTGTCTGACAGCCTGGACATTAATGTTGCACCGCCGATAGCTACCAATTGAATGATCAGGATGATCTTTATAAGATCAGTGGTTTGCATATGGAGCTCTTTGGCGCCAAAACTGGTTGCTACCAGCATAATGGTTTGTACCCCCATAGAGTAAAAAAAGAATGCAGGAAGGTAACGTTTCAATACAGGCATTTTTTGTACCTGTTTCCATACTTTGCCTAATTCAACAAAACCGCCCCGGATTATATTTTTTTGATGCGAAACCGCATTCGGACTACCTTTTGGTAATACAGTAAAAGGAATATAGGCGAAACCTATCCACCAGATGCCTACCAGCAGGAACGACAAGCGTGCAGGGAACGATGCATCGGTAATGCCGAACCATTGAGGCTCCAGCACGAAAAGGAAACAAATAAGCTGCAGTATCACGCTGCCGATATAACCGTAAGTAAACCCTTTGGCACTTACATCATCCTGCTTATCGAGTGTGGCAATTTCAGGGAGGTATGAGTTATAGAACACAAAGCCCCCGCTATACCCTACCGCCGCCAATCCGAAAAATATCATACTGATTTGCAGTGTTTCGAACTTAAAAAAATAAAGCATACCGCAGGAAATAGCGCCTAACCAGGTAAAAAATTGCATAAAGATCTTTTTATTGCCGCGGTAATCAGCAATAGATGTGAGGATAGGCAACAGCAGAGCGATAATAAGGTAAGCCGCTGCAAGCGTATAATCAGACAAAGCCGTATTAACAAAGCTTTTTCCGAAAAAGATTACATGATTATCAGTTTTGCTATTCGCGGTAATTGCCACATAATAAGCAGGAAATATGGTTGAGGTGATCACCAGGTTATAGGCCGAGTTTGCCCAATCGAACATTGCCCATGCCCGGATGGTTTTTTTGTTGTTTTTGATTTCCATGAATACGTTAAAAGTATAGAAAATTCGGATATAAGGAAAATATAGAACCTGTTTAAAAATTATAAAACATTGCCCCTGCAATTATGTATTAATGAGGATACTATGTTTTGTTAAAGGGTATATAATAAGCTTAATATTATGAAAAACTATAAATGGCTTGCTGCCATCAGCATCATGATGACAGCTATTATCATATACAGTTGTAAAACAAAGTTCAACACCGCAAAAGCCGGTTATAAAGCTACCTCAACCCCGCGGGCATTTGAAAGAGGAAAGGTTTTGGTATACAGTATTTGTGCCGGTTGCCACTATAACCGTTCGGTTAATAAATTTATAGGGAACAAAATTGATGACGTACCCGAAATTATCGGAAGCGTATATTCAGCAAACTTAACCAGGTCAAAGTCGCATGGCATCCCTCCGCATTATTCAGATGCCGAATTAAGGTATTTGCTAAAAACCGGGGTTGCAAGAGATGGTCGATTTATTCCATATATGCTGCGCCCTAACATGGCGGAAGAAGATTTAAACGATATTATAGTTTATTTGCGTTCGGATGATCCGGCTGTCGCGGCAGCTGATACCACCGTTGGAATTACGCATTATAACATGATTGGCAAAACCTTTATGAATACAACTGCAAAACCGCTGCCCTATATAAAAGGAGTTAAAAGGCCATCAGAAAATAACCCGGTTGCACTGGGCGCGTACCTGGTTGATAATATAGGCTGTTTCCATTGTCATTCTAAAAGCCTTATTGCTATAAATTACCTTCATCCTGATCAAACGAAAGGTTATATGGCTGGCGGAATGAAGCTAAAGGGTGAAAATGGCGTCAGCATTGTTGCCTCAAATATTACTCCTGATAAAAATACCGGGATAGGCAACTATACCCAGGCTCAATTCTTAAAAGCTATTAAGGACGGCGAAGCGCCCGACCGAAAGCTTCACCCACCGATGCCGAAGTTCCAAAAGCTGAGTGATAATGAGGTTGATGCTATTTATGCATACATACTTAGCATTCCTCCGCAAGACAATGCAGTGAAAAAATAACTGAACAGATTTACGAAGTTTTTGAAACTTCATAAATCTAAATCTTCGAGGGGGTTAAATATCGCAAAATGATAAAAGGATCTCGGCCCGGTTTCGGTGGAAATCAATTCAAACCCTAATTTATTGATCACCCTTACCGATGCATCATTCCGGGTATCTATAGAAGTTACTATACGGTTAAGTTTAAGCTCCTTAAACCCAAATTGAATAAATGCTTGTCCTGCTTCTGTGGCCAATCCCCAGCCCCAATGTGTGGACACTATGTAAAGGCCTAACGATCCTTCACCCGAAATAGGGTTGCCGTCAGTATTAAAATGCGGATAAACACCGCAGCGCCCGATATATTTATTTTCAGGTTTATAGATAGTTGCCCACATTGCCAAACGATCGGTTGCCGGCACTAATGTTCCCATAAACCTGTCTTCCGCTTCTTCACGGGTGCGCGGACGACCGCCAACATAGCGGCGAACCTCCGGATCCATCTCCATAGTGCAGTAGTCGTCTATATCAGCCATGACATGCTGCCTGAATAATAATCTTTCGGTTTCGAGGATAATCATTAGTTACTACCATTAAATTCAACGCAATCAGATTGTGACATAATGTTTCCGTAAATAAATTATAAATTTACATTATAGTTTCATCACCTTATAACCAGTTTAAACCAATTATGAAAGTCTTTTATACTTTATTCCTTTCGGGGATAATATTCTTCAACCAGGCAACAGCACAGAACAATCCGACGGTTAAAATCAGTAATGGCACGCTTCAAGGGACATTTGACCCTTCAATAGGGATAAAAAGCTTTAAAGGCATCCCTTATGCCCAGGCCCCGGTTGGTGAACTTCGCTGGAAAGAGCCGCAGCCAGTTACAAACTGGACCGGAGTGCGGTTGGCTGATCATTTTAGCCACATGCCTATGCAAAAAAGGATTTTCAGCGATATGATATTCCGTGCAGATACGATGAGTGAAGATTGCCTTTATTTAAATGTGTGGGCGCCTGCTAAAGTGTCAAATGAAAAACTACCTGTGCTGGTTTATTTTTATGGCGGAGGTTTTGTGGCAGGCGATGGATCAGAAGCACGCTATGATGGAGAAAGTTTGGCACGAAAAGGAATTGTTACTATCACAATAAATTACAGGCTCGGTATTTTTGGCTTTTTCGCCCATCCAGAATTAACGAAAGAATCGCCGCACCATGCATCGGGCAACTACGGGTTGATGGATCAGAATGCGGCTTTACGTTGGGTACAGGCGAATATTGAGGCGTTTGGCGGTGATCCAAAAAGGGTAACCATTGCCGGCGAATCAGCAGGCTCTATAGCAGTATGCGCACAAATGGCGTCGCCACTATCCAAAGACCTGATCGCAGGAGCAATCGGCGAAAGCGGTGCAATGATAAAACCAACGCTTCCTGCAATTTCACTTGCTGATGGAGAAAAAATCGGAACTGACTTTGCCCAAAAAACAGATTCAAAATCATTAGCCGATCTGCGGGCCATTCCGGCAGCTCAGTTACTTGATGCTGCATCCAAACCGGGCGCTTACCACCTTGCCGCTACCATTGACGGGTATTTTCTTTCAAAACCTATTGTAGAAATTTTTGAATCGGGAGAACAGGCGCATGTCCCCTTACTTGTGGGCTGGAACTCGACAGAGACATCTTACCAATCGCTTATGGGAAATGAGCTGCCCGAACCATTGAACTACGTAAAAAGAATAAAACAACAATTTGGAGATAACGCCGATGAGCTTATAAAGCTTTACCCCGGAACTACAGAAGAAGAAGTAATTAAATCAGCGACTGCTTTAGCCAGCGATCGCTTTATTGCCTACAGCACCTGGAAATGGGCCGATCTGCAGGCGAAAACCGGTGAAAAGCCGGTTTATCGCTATATATTTTCTTGCCCAAGGCCGCCGGCAGTTGTAAAGGAAAATAACCCGGCGGCTAATAAAATGCCGCCGCCAATGATTGGCGCTTCTCATGCATCCGAAATTGAATTTGCACTGGGCAACTTATCATCCGACAAGGTTTACGCCTGGACCCCTGATGATTATAAAGTTTCAGCGACTATGGAAGATTATTTTGCCAATTTTATTAAAACAGGCAATCCCAATGGCAAAGGACTGCCCAAATGGAAACCAAATACTAAGGACAGCAGTGTTAAGTTTATCAATATAAATGTGGATACCAAACTGGAACCTGAGCTTGGGCGGGGAAGGTATTTGTTTTTGGATAAGCTATACCATTAATCGCCTATAACAAATATTTTTCCTTCAACGGCTAATTCCGTTTCAGGGAAAACGGTTCGCGCTTCTTCCAACAGTTCATTTAATGTTTTATACCTGGCAGAAAAGTGGCCAATGAGCAGCCTTTTTGCATTGGTTGCTACCGCAACACTTGCCGCCTGTAATGCTGTGGTATGCCGGGTTTCTTTGGCACGCTCCAGCATGCTATTTAAAAACGTGGATTCGTGGTACAACAACGTGGCATTGCTGATCTGCTTAAAATACTGCTCGTTATATTGAGTATCGGAACAGTACGCATAAGTTTTAGGTTCTTCAGAATCAATAGTAAGAATATCATTTTTATAAACTTTACCTTCAGGTGTAACATAATCAACACCTTTTTTTAAAGCCGAAAAATATTCAACAGGGATATTATATTCCGCTAATTTTTCTTTTAAAAGCTTTCTCAATCTTTTCTTCTCCCTGAATAAAAAGCCTGTACATGCAATTCCATGGTCAAGGGGAATGGATTCAACGGTAATATCCTGGTTCTCCAAAATCACCTCAGCCTTTTCGGGGTTGGTGAATACAAATTCCAGGTTATACTGCAAAGTAGTTTCGGAGTATCGCAGCTGGAGTTCTATAATTTCTTTTAGCGGGGCGGGGCCAAATACTTTTAAAGGTTTTATCCTCCCGTTAAGATGTAATGAAGAAAGTAAGCCTACAAGGCCGAGGTAGTGATCTCCGTGAAGGTGGCTGATAAAAATATGATCAATGCGGCTGGCTTTAACATCAAACCGTAACATTTGCTGTTGAGTACCTTCGCCACAATCAATCAAATATAAACGATCATTAATATTAAGCGCCTGCGAAGAAGGATTTCTATTAAAAATGGGAGTTGCGGAACTGCTGCCAAGTATAGTTAGCTCAAATTTCATACTTGGTTAACAATAAGATTGGTTATTTTGCTTCTTTCTTCAGCTCTTTTTCTATTTCTTCCATAAAAACCAGGTCAATAGCTTCTTCAGGTGAAGGTACAATTGTTAATACACTATCCAATTGCGAAATAGTAATTAAACGGGCTACTGCTTCGTTTAAACAGGTAAGTATAAAGGAACCATTTGCATTTTTGCATAAACGGTGCCCAACCAGCAAACTGCTTAACCCCGATGAATCAGCAAATCTCACCTGAGAAAGGTCAAAAATTATATTCCGCTGTCCTTCCGTGTTGATCAGAATAAGTTCAGATTTAAGCTGCGGGGTGATTAATGAATTCAGTTTTGATTCATTAAGCTTAATCAAAATATATTTTTCGTGTTTATCAACAGTAAATTTCATCCTTTGTCCAATTAAAAAGCTAAAGATATAACTATTTTATCTAGAATTAAAAAAATTACAATATAGTAAGTGCATTATTTATAGCACTTTCAACCCGGCTCAATACATTTTCATTATCAGATTTGATAAAATTTTCTCCGGTGATCTGTTCGTATAATTCAATATACCGCTCAGAAATTGATTTAACGATCTCTTTTGTCATTAATGGAACCACTTGTCCGTCCTTGCCCTGGAAGCCGTTTTCAATCAGCCACTTTCTTACAAATTCTTTTGACAGCTGTTTTTGCGGTTCGCCATTTTTTTGTCGTTCTCCATAACCATCGCTATAAAAATACCTTGATGAATCCGGCGTGTGGATCTCATCTATCAAAAATATTTTTCCATCGGCTTTGCCAAATTCATATTTGGTATCCACCAATATTAACCCTTGTTGTTCAGCTATTTCGGTACCGCGTTTAAATAAGGCATGGGTATAATATTCAAGCTGAGCATAATCTTCTGCTGATACTATATTTCTTTCCAATATCTGTTCACGCGAAATATCTTCATCATGCCCCACAGCAGCTTTTGTGGTCGGCGTAATAATTGGCTCGGGCAACTTATCATTTTCTTTAAGGCCCTCGGGTAAGCTTACTCCGCAAACCTGCCTTTTCCCGGCGCTGTATTCTCTCCAGGCATGCCCGGCAAGATAGCCCCTGATCACCATCTCTACTTTAAAAGGGTCGCAGATGCGGCCTATGGTAACGCTCGGGTCCGGCACGGTAACTACCCAATTTGGAACAATATCGGCTGTGGCCTTTAAAAACTTAGCAGCAATCTGGTTTAATACCTGTCCTTTATAAGGTATCGCTTCAGGCAGTACAACATCAAAAGCCGATATCCGGTCGGTAACTACCATTACCAGGTATTTATTATCAATAGTATATACATCCCTAACCTTACCCTTATAAAAATTGGTTTGGCCGGGAAAATTAAAATGTGTTTCGTTTATTGCGTTCATTGTTTTGTGTTGTATGCTGTATGTTATAAGTTGAAAGATAATTCCTACAACCTGCAACTTATAACCTGCAACTATTACTGAATATCCCCGTAAGCTGCTAATATCTTCCTTACCAGTTTGTGTCTTACCACGTCTTCACCACTAAGGTAAACAATCTCAATTCCACTGATATCGGTTAAAATCCTTAACGCGGTATGCAACCCGGATTGTTGTTTTTTTGGCAGATCTATCTGTGTAACGTCACCGGTAACAATAAATTTAGCTGACGGGCCCATTCGTGTCAAAAACATCTTCAATTGCATATCGGTGGCATTTTGGGCTTCGTCCAGTATAACAAAACAATTGTCCAGCGTACGTCCGCGCATAAATGCCAGGGGTGCTATTTCAATGGTGCGGTTTTCCAGGTAGAACTTTAGTTTCTCTGCCGGGATCATATCATCCAGTGCGTCATACAACGGTCGCAGGTACGGATCTATTTTTTCCTTTAAATCCCCCGGTAAAAAACCAAGGTTCTCCCCTGCCTCTACTGCCGGGCGCGTTAAAATTATACGTTTTATATCTTTATTTTTTAGTGCCCGTACCGCTAAAGCTACCGCGGTATAGGTTTTACCGGTACCTGCCGGCCCTATTGCAAAAAGTATGTCGCTTTTATTTATACAATCAACCATTTTACGCTGGTTGGCGGTACGCGCCTTTACCATAACACCATTTGGCCCGAAAACTATTACTTCGCCACTGGCAAATTTATCCGGCGGTCCGTTATCAGGCTTTGTATCAGAAACCTTAGATCCTAATATCCGCTCCAGGTCGGTTATGTTCAGGTTTTCGTATTTTTCTACATGCTGTAGCAGATGTGAAAACTTTTCCTGGAAAATATTTAGTTCATGGTCATCACCCAGTATTTTAACCTCATTGCCGCGTGCCACTATTTTAAGCTTTGGGTATTGCTTTTTAATGATCTCAAAATGATCATTATTAGGCCCCCATAACACAGCCGGGTTGATTTGTTCGATTGACAATTTAAGTTCGTTCAATACAAATTGGTTTTTAGTTGCAGATTTTTATGAATTAAAATATAATATTTGTAGCAATTAAGATAGATCAAGATATGAGATATAAGACAAGAAACCAATTCATCGCTTTCTAATATTCCAAATCTCACATCGGATATCTCCTATTTAAATTTGCTTGCACAAGATTAGTGATAAATATTTAAAAAATTAATGGCAATAATAACTTTAACTACTGATTTGGGCGATAAGGATATTTACCAGGCTGCCCTTAAAGGCAGTATCCTTAAATTATTGCCGACAGTAAATATTGTTGATATTACCAACAGTGTTGCCGCCTACAATATACAACAGGCCGGATTCATTTTAAAAAATAGTTTTTACTATTTTCCGGACAATACGGTGCACTTAATTGGCATTGACACTGTTTATAATGTTGAGACGCGCTACCTGGCCATAAAACATAAAAATCACTACTTTGTTGGCGCAGACAATGGCATATTTTCATTGATGTTTGATACTGTACCCGAAGACATGGTAGAGATAAACATTATGCAGGACCTGAAATTTTTGCATTTCCCGCTGGCTGATATTTTTGTTAAAGCAGCATGCCATCTGGCGCAGGGCGGCCTGCTAACCGAAATAGGGATACCTGTTTATGATATTGAGAAAAAAATGAACCTGCAGCCGGTTATTGAAAAAAATCTGATAAAAGGTGTTGTTATTTATATCGATTCGTTTCAGAATGTAATTACCAATATTACCAAGGAGTTTTTCAATACGGTACAGCAGGGCCGTCGTTTTGTTCTCTCTTTTAAACGAAATGAAACCATTAACCAGCTGAGCTGGCATTATAATGAAGTACCTGAAGGTGAAAAATTATGCCTGTTTGGTATTAGTGACCACCTGGAAATTGCTATTAATAAAGGAAATGCAAGCGGTTTACTGGGACTTAACCTCGGCGATAGCGTGATCATTGATTTTGAAGAACTATGAAAAAGCTAACCATACTTTTTCTTTTGTGTTTATTTTGTGGCTGTGCTTTTGCACAGATAAAAAGCGACTCGCTTGCTTACCAGTTGCAGCGAAAAAAAATAAATGCCATGCTGTTGCAAAGAACGCAAAAGTTTGGGCAGTATAGCCAAAGCTTAAGCATGCACACCGGGATATTCGGTCTGCAAACAAAAAAAGATATCCGCCGGTCCAACGATATCCTGATAGATATTGTTAAAACAGATGATGATATTTATAAAGAGCTAAAGATCCTTCTTGAATACCGCGCCTTTCAACAAACCCAGGTACAAACCAGTTCAAGGCAAGCTGAGGACAGCAATATTGGTTTTATGACCACTATTAACAAGTTGAGAAATCAAATTGATCAGCTAAAAGCAGAAGCAGAAAAAACACAGCAGGAGCATGAAAAATTAAAACACATCGGGATAATTGCGTTAGTCATTATGGGCGCTATTACTCTATATCTCGCTACGCGTAGAATAAAATAAAATAAAGCTTGCCGTAATATACGTCCGTCATGCCGAATTTATTTAGGCACCCTACAAGATTAGCGGATTGCTTGGTGTACACTTTGTAAGTGAGGTGCTGAAATAAATTCAGCATGACATTTTGTTTCGACATACAACCACATATTTAAAATGTTTCATTCCCTGAATCGTCTTATCTTTATATAAAATAATATAAATGGCAAGAGGACGACTAAACAGTGGGAACCCGGCAGAAAAAGAACTGCCAAAAGCAAAGATCAACAGTAAAAGTTTACGACAGGTAACCCGCTTGCTCAGCTATGTTAAACCTTATCGCGGCAGGTTTTTAGCTGCCATGGTGTTTCTATTTCTGTCGAGTTTGGTAGGCCTTAGCTTTCCGCAATTCTTAGGGGCGTTGATAGATGCTGCACAGGGCAAGCAAAAGTTCTCCTTTTTACCGGCTACCCTTAATGGCATAGGTTTATTAGCACTTGTTGTGCTGTTTGCACAAGGATTTGTTTCGTTTTTCAGGGTGGTTTGGTTTGTACAGGTGGCCGAAAAATCATTGGCTGATATCAGGCGCGATACTTATTTTAAACTCATCACCCTGCCGATGAATTTTTTCTCTAACCGGAGGGTAGGCGAATTGAACAGCCGGATCTCTGCCGACCTTTCGCAAATACAGGATGCTATAACTACCACCCTTGCTGAAATGATCAGGCAGCTGATATTGCTTATTGGCGGTATCACTTTTTTAGTGATCGTTTCACCAAAGCTTACTTTAACACTATTAATGCTGATGCCAGTTTTGGTGGTGGTAGCGGTAATTTTTGGCCGGTTTATCCGTAAGCTATCCCGGCAGGCGCAGGATAAGCTGGCAGAATCAAACACAGTTGTCGAAGAAACCCTGCAAGGTATAGCCAATGTAAAAGCCTTTGTAAACGAAGCTTTTGAAGCCGCACGGTATGATAGAAATTTACGCGATGTAGTAAAGCTGGCCGTTAAAGGTGCTAAGTTCAGGGGCTTATTTGCCTCATTCATCGTGTTTTGTCTTTTTGGAACTATTGTAGCAGTGATTTGGTATGGCTCTGTTATGGTAAGCAACCACGAACTAACCATTGGCAAGCTGATACAATTTGTGATATACGGCGTATTTGTGGCAGCATCCATGGGTAGCTTTCCTGAATTATATGGTAATATGCAAAAAGCAGTTGGCGCCAGTGAACGGGTGCTGGAGATATTGGATGAAACGGGAGAAGAGGTATCCATCCATGACACCGATAATTCAATCAAAGAAAAAATTGAGGGAAACCTGTCTTTTTCAAATGTTGTTTTTGCTTACCCCTCCCGACCGGAACTTACCGTTTTAAAGAGTATTTCTTTTAATGCTGCCGCCGGGCAAAAAGTTGCCATTGTAGGGCCAAGCGGTTCAGGAAAATCGACTATGGCTACTTTGATCCTGCAGTTTTATCATCCGCAAAGCGGTGTTATCTCTTTTGACGACAGGGCGGCAAGCGATTTTTCACTAACTGATATTCGTAACCAGGTAGCAATAGTACCCCAGGATGTTATGCTGTTTGGCGGATCGATACAGGAAAATATCGCCTACGGTAAATTAAGCGCCTCAAAAGAAGAAATTATACAGGCGGCCCAACGGGCAAACGCCCACCAATTTATCACCTCTTTCCCGGAAGCGTATGATACAATTGTAGGTGAGCGAGGTGTAAAACTATCCGGTGGACAACGCCAGCGGATTGCCATTGCGCGGGCATTATTAAAAAACCCATCCATATTAATCCTTGATGAAGCTACCTCATCACTCGACTCTGAATCTGAACGACTGGTACAGGAAGCACTGGAAGAACTGATGAAAAATCGCACCTCCATCATTATCGCCCATCGCCTGTCAACCATTCGCGAAGCAGATAAGATCATCGTACTGGAAAAGGGCGAGATAATTGAATCCGGCAACCACCAGGAGCTTATCAGTAATGAACAGGGCTTATACAGGTATTTGAGCAGTTTACAGTTTGAGGTGGGATAATTTGTGGCTATTACAAATCAGAGAAATCCTGAAAATCCGCTTAATTCCTATTAAAACCTATAACCAAAAACCATAAAATACGTATAAATTAAGACGGCTTTGATCGCTCAGCGCCGTCTTAATTTTAATGTACTATATGGGTATTACCTTTCATAATAAACCTGTTTTTATTTTTACGTTGATTATCCTGTTTACTACCAACTGCCGGCTGGGTGCTAAATCAGAAGATGAGCAAGATAAACTTGCTTTTAGAAATATTTCAAGGATCGTACCCGATACCAACCGGATCAATGCCATTAATGAACCGCCAATAAATATTGTACACACCGGAAGCCCTACCCCACTCAAAAATATGTTTGGCATCAATGCCTATGAATGGAATTTTTTGGAAAATCCAGGCAGCCCTAATGACCGGAAACATATTTATGAAGCTAACATGGCGCTTATTAAAAGCTTTAGCGCCGTACGCCATTATCTTAACTGGAACAGGATTGAAAGCATAAAAGGTGATTATACCTTTAATCCGGCTTTTAGCGGCGGATGGGATTATGATATTATTTATGAGCGTTGTAAACAGGATGGTATTTTAGTTTTGGTTGACCTGAAAAACAGTCCTGACTGGATGTTCAATACTTATCCGGCAGGGTCAAGGGATAATGAAAATGTACCCATCCTTTTCGGCAAAAGCCTCAAAGACCCGGTCTCATACGCTGAACAGGCGCGCGTAGCCTTCCAGTTTGCCGCAAGATATGGAACTAACAAAAATATAAGCAAAGCGCTGATCAAGGTTGATATGCATAAGCGCTGGGCAAACGATATTCCTAATGAACCTAAGGCCGGGATGGGCCTGGTAAAATATATTGAATGCGGCAACGAACGGGACAGGTGGTGGGGCGGCGATGACACCCACCAAAGTGCAGAAGAATATGCGGCAAATATGTCGGCCTTTTATGATGGTAATATGGGTAAGTTTGGGCCGGATGCAGGCGTAAAAACCGCAGACCCAAGTATGCAGGTGGTAATGGGCGGATTGGCATCCGCAGATATTAATTATGTGCAAAGGATGATTAGCTGGTGTAAAAAGAACCGCGGCT
>JAQBOU010000167.1 GCA_028287865.1 Mucilaginibacter sp.
AAACCACACAAGCAATAATTAACCTTACTATATTTGACATCTTTTGTAATACTATAAATTAGCGATACAAATATCCGTTTATTTGTACGCTAAATCAATATCTGTAAAAATATTTATGGCAATAGAATTAGAACCCTCATGGTTACAGGTTTTAGGTGATGAATTCGATAAAGCCTATATGGTTCAGCTCCGGCAGTTTTTAAAGGATGAAAAGCAGGCAGGACATAAAGTATACCCTAAAGGGGGTGATATTTTTAATGCATTTAATAAAACACCGTTTGATAAACTAGAAGTAGTAATTCTGGGTCAGGATCCATATCATGGTGAAAACCAAGCGCATGGGTTGTCATTTTCAGTGCAAAAAGGTGTTGGTATCCCACCATCATTAAGAAATATCTATAAAGAGCTTTCCACCGACGTACCCGGTTTTGCAATACCCAATCATGGAGATCTTACCGAATGGGCTGAGCAAGGCGTGCTTTTGTTAAATGCAAGCCTTACTGTTAGGGCCGGAATGCCAGGCTCACATCAAAAAAAGGGATGGGAAGAGTTTACAGATAACGTTATTAAAACCATCTCAGATAAAAAAGAAGGGATCGTTTTTATTTTATGGGGTGCCTTTGCCCAGGCAAAAAGTGAACTGATTGATCACAAAAAACACCACATCATTAAATCGCCGCATCCGTCCCCGTTTTCGGCCGACAGAGGTTTTTTCGGATCACATCCATTTTCAAAAACCAACGCTATTTTAGTGAAAGAAGGAAAGCGACCTATTGATTGGCAGATACATTAGCGAATGTGCAGATATGCAGATGTCAAATGTGGGAATAAATTGGATTCCCTGCAAGCAAATGACCAATTGGTGTATAGTTTAAAATCAGATCACCGACCGGTTTTTAATTCATCTGCACATCAATCAATATTCCAGCGGCACTATCGGCTCTTTCTTACTGGTAGACATGATCATCATGGTTTGAAAAGTTTTAACCACGGTGATGCGGCTTATTTTTTCCATGATCAATTGCTCGTACGATTTTATGTCACGCACATATACTTTCAGTAAAAAGTCACACTGACCTGTTACATGGTGGCATTCGGTAACTTCTTTAATGTTTTGTATCTCATCTAAAAAAGTCTGGATCGTGTTTTTTTGATGAAAGTCGAGGGAGATCTGTATAAAGGTTTTTATGCCCAAGCCAAGTTTTTCTTCATCAACCAATGCATGATAACTTTTAATATATTCTGCATTTTCAAGCTTGCGCACCCGCTCTAAAGTTGGGGCTGGTGAAAGCCCTATCTCATTGGAAAGCTGAAGGTTTGTGATCCTTCCATTTTCCTGCAATATCTTCAGTATTTGCAGATCTATTTTATCTAATTCGGCACCCATGATACATGCAAATATAAGATTTTACTTAATCAGCAAAATAAAATTTTTTAAAAAAGTGTTTTAACCGAAATAAATTTCTTGCAACTTATAAATTTAGATAAGTCTAAATTTTTTATTAGGTTTGTATAAATGAACACATTAGCCGAGGAAAACTATCTAAAATCAATTTATCACCTCTCTGTAAATGCAGCAAGCGTAACTACCAACCAGCTTGCAGCCCTGCTCAATACAAAAGCGTCCTCAGTAACAGATATGCTAAAAAAGCTGGCGGATAAAGAACTTATTAACTACACTCCTTACCAGGGTGTTACCCTCACCGCATCCGGCGAAAAGGTGGCTGTAAATATTATACGGAAACACCGGTTATGGGAATATTTTTTGGTAGAGAAGCTCAACTTTAAATGGGACCAGGTGCATGAAATGGCTGAAGAAATGGAGCATATATCATCCACTGAGCTGATTGACCGTTTGGATAAATTTATGGGATATCCAAAATATGATCCGCACGGCGATCCGATACCTGATTGTAACGGGCTGTTTAATATACATAATCTTAAACCGGTTGCTGCAATTGGTGTTAATGAAACGGGCGTAATATGCGGTGTGCGTGATCACTCAAAAGAGTTTTTACAATATCTGGAAAAACAAGAACTAACCATAGGCAAAAATATTTTGATTTTAGAAGTGATTGAATTTGATCGCTCGATGATATTGGAAATGGAGAATAAAAAGATTCAGATAAGCCGTGAAGTAGCAAATAATTTATTGATATCCTTATGAGCAATACCAATAAACAATCCTTAAGCAATGTTCACAGCTCCATCAGTACAGAAAATAAAATAGGCTGGCGCAGGATACTCGCTTTTATAGGCCCGGCTTATTTGGTTAGCGTTGGTTATATGGACCCTGGCAATTGGGCTACAGATATTGCTGGCGGCAGCGCATTCGGCTATCGTTTAATATGGATTTTATTTGCATCAAACCTTATTGCCTTGCTACTGCAATCATTAAGTGCAAGGCTTGGAATTGTGCGCGGGCTGGATCTTGCACAGGCATCAAAAAACGCCTATCCGCGCTTTGTTAACTTTTGTCTTTACCTATTGGCGCAAATAGCCATCATTGCCTGTGACCTCGCGGAGATCATTGGTATGGCTATAGGATTGCAGTTATTGTTCCATCTGCCTTTAATATGGGGCGTGTCACTTACCATAACCGATACAGTTCTTATGCTCTTTTTAATGAACCGGGGCATGCGCAAACTGGAAGTATTTATCATGTCAATGATATTTATAATAGGCATGTCTTTTTTGATAGAGATGTTTATTGTAAGCCCCGATGCTATCGGAATTGCGAAAGGATTTATACCACAAAACCTATCGGGCAGCGCTTTATACATTGCGATTGGTATTATTGGTGCCACGGTGATGCCACACAATTTATATCTCCATTCGTCCCTGGTTCAAACACGACAGATAACCCGCACTGACAAAGGCATAAAAGCGGCTATAAAATTCAATCTTTTTGATACAGTTATCGCGCTTAACCTGGCATTTGTTGTAAATGCTGCTATATTAATATTAGCGGCAAGCGCTTTTTTTAGAAACGGCTTTTTCAAGGTAGCAGAAATACAGGACGCTTATAAACTGCTCGAGCATATTTTTGGTTCGCTCGCACCTATGCTGTTTGCAATAGCACTAATTGCGTCAGGACAAAGTTCAACTATTACGGGCACGCTGGCCGGTCAAATTATAATGGAAGGCCACATAAATCTGAGGATTGAACCATGGCTGCGCCGCCTGTTGACAAGGGTACTGGCTATTGTACCTGCGGTTTTTACCATTATTTATTACGGAGAAACCGGCTTAGGCAATCTTATTATATTAAGCCAGGTGGTATTGAGTCTGCAACTTGGTTTTGCAGTAATTCCATTAATACATTTTACCTCAAGCCGTAAAAGAATGGGTAAATTTGCCATCGGTTTAAAAGTGAAGATACTGGCCTGGGCATGTGCTGCCCTAATAGTTTATTTAAATGCAAAATTGGTTATAGAGCAACTGAACGATTGGATAAAACAATCCCCTGCTACCGCAATATGGATTTATTGCCTGGTAACGCCTGTAATAGTTGCGATTGGGCTATTGTTGCTTTACGTATTTTTAAGGCCCATACTTTTTAAACATCATGACATGCCGGCACGGGTTCCGCATGGTTTGGCGACAACCATTGAGGACCTGAACCCAATAACCTACAAACATATTGCTGTCACTATTGATTTTTCAAAGAACGACACCGATTGTATACGAAACGCCATAATGCAGGGAGGCAAAAAGGCCGACTACACTTTAATACATGTTGTGGAAACCGCCGGCGCACGTTATTATGGCACAGAAGTAATGGACCACGAAACGCAAAGCGATGCAGACAATCTGGACACTTATGTGGCGTCCCTGACCCGGCTGGGTTACAAGGCAAAAGCGCACATCGGGTTTGGAAGTGCCGCAAGTTCAATAGCTAAAATCGTTAATAGCGAAAATATAGATTTTATTGTGATGGGCTCGCACGGCCACAAAGCACTTAAAGACCTTATTTTTGGAACTACTGTTAATTCAGTACGCCACCTGGTAAATGTTCCGGTATTGGTTGTTAAGCCTCAAATTAATTAATTTAAAAGACGCAATAGTCACGAAAAAGCTTGCAGATAAATTTTATGTAAGTTTGCGGTAAAGATTAGATGAATGGACCAGGATATATATATAAAGAACAAGAAAGCTTATTTTGAATACCACATCCTGGATAAATATACTGCCGGGATAAAGTTATTAGGTACCGAAATCAAATCAATCCGCGAAGGTAAAGCCAATATTAATGATGCCTTTTGCACCTTTATAAATGACCAGCTTTATGTGCGCAATCTTCATATAGCCGAATACAGCTATGGGTCATTTTATAACCACGAAGCCAAACGCGACCGTATTTTGTTATTGAATAAAAAAGAGCTAAAAAAATTGCAAACGCGCGGTGAAGAAAAAGGGTTAACTATTGTTCCGTTGGCACTTTTTATCAGCGAACGCGGTTTCGCTAAATTGGAAATCGGGCTGGCACAAGGTAAAAAGACGTTCGACAAGCGTGAGACCATGAAAGAACGCGACACCAAAATTGAAATGGACAGAGTAATGAAGCGATAGCTTTCCATGAAGTGATCACTATTCATTTACCAAATCCGAAATCTAACATCCGAATTCGGAAATCTACCACGCCTTATCCCCTACCAACGGCACGAATCTAAAAGTATCCAGCACTATTTTTTCATAGTCATTTTCTCCTGCTTTTAGTATGGTGATCATTTTCTGTGATTTCTGATCGCCAACGGGTATCACTAAAATCCCTCCTATATTCAGCTGCTTTAAAAGTGCTTCAGGAACCGTAGGCGCTCCGGCGGTTACAATAATTTTATCATAAGGGGCACGCCTGGCAATCCCCATAGAGCCATCGCCCAAAAAAAAACGGGCATTATAACCCATTTCGGGTAAAATGCGTGCAGTATGGTTATAGAGCTTTTCCTGGC
>JAQBOU010000203.1 GCA_028287865.1 Mucilaginibacter sp.
TCACACCGTCACAGCGTTTTTCATTTTACAGGTGATAAGGCCGAACTCAATCAAATTGCATTAAAAACTTTAGGAATTTCACTTCGGGACATACAAGCTGCATTTTAATAATTATATTGAGGGCGCCAATTAAAGGGAAGCAGAAAGCGCAAGGCTTCATGCCTTGTCCCAGTTTATACACTAACTGTTAACCTGTTTCATGCCTAAAAATAAAAACCTGGTTGCCATAGCGCTCGTTACCTCTTTATTTTTTATATGGGGATTTGCCTTGAACCTCAATCCCATTTTGATCCCGCATCTTAAAAAAGCGTGTCAATTAAGCGATCTCCAATCATCTTATATTGATTCTGCGTCCTATATTGCTTATTTCTTATTAGCTATTCCTGCTGCCCAGTTCATGAAGAAATATGGATACAAAGGCGGCATACTGTTAGGGTTAATCCTTTTTGCCTGTGGTGCGTTTTTATTTTATCCTGCTGCCGCAGCCAGGAGTTATGTGTTTTTCCTGGGGGCTTTATTTGTAATATTCAGCGGTGCTGCGTTTTTAGAAACCGCAGCCAATCCGTACATCACTGTTTTAGGTGATCCGGAAACCGCTGCATTCCGGATAAATCTTTCCCAATCATTCAATGGCGCGGCTGCCTCCCTGGCACCTCTGCTTGGTGGCATGTTTATACTGTCAGGAAAAAATTTAACGGCTGCTCAAACTGCTTCAATGCCGCCGGCTCAGTTAAACAGTTATTTAAATAAGGAAGCTTCGGCTGTTCAGATACCCTATTTAATAATTGGCTTTGTTGTACTGTTGGTGGCCATACTGATATACAGAACCCAATTGCCTGAAATTGCCGAGAACAACAACGAGAGTGCCGACGATCAAACAAAATCGCTGTGGCAGCGGTCACGCGTATTATTCAAGGAAAGAAAATTGATGTCGGGTGCAGTTGCCGAATTGTTTTATGTTGGCGCGCAGGCCTGTGTTTTTAGTTTTTTTATCAGATTTTCTGAAAGGGTAGTTGGGATGGGAGAAAAGTCTGCCGCAGGCTTTTTGTCGGCAGCTACCTTAGGATTTCTTTTCGGAAGAATCAGCGGTACATTTTTAATGAAGTTTATCAGCCCGGTAAAGTTGCTTGCTGTTTATAGTGCAATCAATGTGCTGCTCATTTTATTAGCTGTTTTATCACATTCACAAATTTCAGTTTACGCCTTAATTGGCGTAGGCTTTTTTATGTCGATCATGTTTCCAACTATATTTTCGTTAAGTATCCGCGGACTTGGGGCTAAAACTAAACTGGGTTCATCATTTGTGATTATGGGAATTGTTGGCGGGGCAATATTTCCGGCCATTATGGGTCAGATATCAGATATGAGCAATATTCAGTATGCTTATTTAGTTCCGGGAGTATGTTTTGCTTATATATTTTATTTCGCATACCTGAATTTGAGAGTTGAAAAATTAACAATGGTAGTTTCACATTAAGAGAAAATTATTATGGATCTGGGATTAAAAAATAAAGTAATCATTGTAACCGGTGGTGCAAAGGGAATAGGTGAGGGGATAGTAAAAGTGCTTGCAAAGGAAGGAGCTATCCCTGTAATTGTAGGCAGGAGCGAAGCTGACAACATTAAATGCATCCGGGCTGTTGAAGCGGAAGGCGGAAAGGCCTTCCAGGTTGTAGCCGAGCTAACAGAACCGGCTGCCTGTGAAAAAGCAATCAAGGCAATACAGCAACAATTTGGGCGCATAGAGGGTCTTGTTAATAATGCCGGTGTGAACGATGGTGTAGGATTAGAAAACGGCGATTATGAACGGTTTATGGCTTCACTGCATAAAAATGTGGTGCATTATTATTTAATGGCTCATTTTGCTTTGCCGGAATTAAAGAAATCAAAAGGAGCTATCTTAAACATTACCTCGAAGACAGCGGATACAGGGCAAGGGAATACTTCCGGATATGCTGCTGCCAATGGCGGCCGTAATGCGCTAACACGCGAATGGGCGGTTGAGTTGTTGAAGTACGGCATCAGGGTTAATGCCATTGTAGTTGCCGAATGCTGGACACCGCTATATGAGAACTGGATAAAAACGCTGCCCGATCCGGATGCGAAGCTCCGTGAAATAAAAGCAAAGATCCCGTTGGGCAACCGGATGACTACCGCAGAAGAGATAGCCGATATGACGGCATTTTTATTATCAGACCGGTCAAGTCATACTACAGGCCAGCTTATTTATGTTGATGGCGGATATGTGCACCTGGACAGAGCGCTTGCAAATGCGTGATAGGTTGATTGAGTGGTTGATTAGGTTGATTTAGTTAAAAATAAATGTCAATAAAAATAGATGCACATCAGCATTTCTGGAAATTTGACCCGGTTAGGGATAGCTGGATAGATGATGCGATGGCTGTTATACAAAAGGATTTCTATCCCAATGACCTTAAACCAATATTAGATAAACATGGAATCGACGGCTGTATTGCGGTACAAGCTGATCAATCAGAAGCGGAAACTGAGTTATTGCTTTCTCTTGCTGATCATAATGATTTTATAAAAGGTGTAATAGGTTGGACTGACTTACAGGCAAATAATGTCGGTGAACGGTTAGCATATCATAAAGATTTTAAAAAATTAAAAGGTTTCCGGCATGTTTTGCAGGGTGAACCGGACAGGGCGATGATGCTTAATCCCAAATTCATGAACGGCATCAACGCATTAAAAAGACATGATTTCACCTATGATATCCTGATTTTCCCTGATCAGCTGGGATATACACACCAGTTTGTAAAAGCTTTCCCCGGCCAGCGGTTTGTGATCAATCATATTGCCAAACCTGATATTAAAAACAAAAATATTGAAAGATGGGCAAATGGTGTCAGGGCTATTGCCAAACATGAAAATGTATGGTGTAAAGTATCCGGGATGATAACCGAAGCTGACCGAAACAATTGGGTTTTAGCCGATTTTGAACCTTATTTAGATGTGGTATTTGAAGCGTTTGGATCAAAAAGGCTAATGTTTGGTTCTGATTGGCCGGTTTGTAATGTCGCTGGTGGTTATCAGCAAATGCTGTCGGTCGTTAAAAACTATACGTCTAAACTATCAGGTGATGAACAAGCACGATTTTGGGGGCTTAATGCAATAGAATTTTATAATCTTAACGTATTTAGTGATTGAGTCATCGAAACTAAAAAAACGTATTTTCATTAAAATCATAGAAATCGAACGATAGTAGGAAAACTTATGCGACTAAACTAACCAGCTA
This sequence comes from Mucilaginibacter sp., assembly GCA_028287865.1. GTDB lineage: Bacteria > Bacteroidota > Bacteroidia > Sphingobacteriales > Sphingobacteriaceae > Mucilaginibacter. The sequence goes on from JAQBOU010000203.1 coordinate 3,260, forward strand.
TGTCTGTTGTACAAGTTTTCTCCTCGTTCCTCGTCGAAATGACATAAATTGATTTTATTTTTGAAATGAACACAACACGTTAACCTTAATAAAAATATGAAAAAGTCAATTTTACTTATCTGGTTGGTTATCCTGATCACCTTTTCGGTAAGCGCACAGGAAAAATTCAATGGTTTAGGGGTGAATATCGGCAATCTTTACCGTTTATCTGACGCAAAAACGAGATCGATCAGTCCGGAAAATTTTAATGGCGAAAAAGGAAAAGGCGGCATGGCTAAAACGGGTACCGGGGCCTCGTCAGCCCGGGAGTTGGGTCAAAAATGGAAAATTAGTCCAAGCGTAGTAATAAAAAAACATACTACTTATACAGTAGCCGAAATTGACGGTTCAGGGGCAATTCAACATATCTGGATGACACCAACCGGGAACTGGCGCTATTCCATTATTCGTTTTTATTGGGATGACGAAACAACACCCTCGGTAGAGGCGCCGGTAGGTGATTTCTTTTGTATGGGATGGGGTAAATACTCAGCCCTGCAATCACTGGCGGTAGTAGTAAACCCGGGCAGCGCATTTAACTGTTACTGGCCTATGCCTTTCCGAAAAAAATGCCGCATCACCATGGAAAACATTGATGATAAAGACATGACGCTATACTACCAGGTAGATTATACACTTACCGAAGTCCCTAAAGATGCCGGCTATTTTCATGCACAATTCCGCAGGGTGAATCCGCTGCCATTAAAAAAAGATTATGTATTAGTTGACAGCATTAAAGGAAAAGGACAATATGTTGGCACTTATTTGGCCTATGGATCCAACAAAAACGGCTGGTGGGGTGAGGGTGAAATTAAATTTTTTATGGATGGTGACACTGAGTTCCCTACTATAAATGGAACCGGTACCGAAGATTATTTTTGTGGCTCCTACGACTTTGACAGTAATCACAAAAATCCGGGAGGCGGGGAAACCAGCCAATATACCGAATTTTGCAGCCCGTACAGTGGCTTACCACAGGTTATAAGGGGTGACGGACATTATAGTATAGCGCAACGCTTTGGATTATACCGCTGGCATATTGCTGATCCCATCCGCTTTGAAAAAGATCTTAAAGTAACTATCCAGGATTTGGGCTGGCATAGCGACGGCCGGTATATGCCATTGCAGGATGATATAGCGTCGGTTGTATTTTGGTATCAAAGCGAACCGCACGGAGCATTTCCGGTGTTTCCGTCAAAAGATCAGCTGGAGGTAAACTAATTATAAAAAGCTATCTACAGTGTGTTTTAATTTCGTCGGCAGCATCTTTTGATCCCAGCGCTAATGACTTATTTAAATCATTGCAGCCGCTGGCCTTGTCGTTCATATTTATTTTAAAAAGACCGCGATATAGCCAGGCATCATAGTTTTTATCGTTCATTTCAATAGCGGTTGTAAAGTCCCTCAGTGCACCGCTATTATCTTTTAGATTGATTTTTGCCCTTGCAAGTAAAATATAATTATTTTCATCACCCGGTGTCAATTTTATTGCGCGTAAAAAATCAAGCCGCATTCCAGCTGTATCCGGCAAATAACTTTCAGCAAGGCCGCGGTACGCGTAAGTTTTAATATTATCGGGGTTAATTAACAAAACAGTGATGTAATCATATACAGCGCCCTGGTAATTTTTTTGGATCATTTTTAAATTAGCACGGTAAAAATAAGCCTCTTCATTATTCTGATCCCGTTGGAGCGCTTTTTCAAGATCAGCTGCTGCGCCATCGTAATCTTTAAGGCCAATTTTCATATTCGCAATATCGGCTTCAGCAATAGACACTACAAGCGTATCTGCTGTCATCGCTTTTTTAAAGTCAGCCATTGCTTCCTGAGTATTCCCTAAATCACCCTTAGCTATACCGCGCTCTATATAAAACTTCCCATTCTTTATAGTTGGGGTAATTACTTTATCAAAAAGCTTTATAGCCTCGGTATATTGATGATCTGCAATCAGTTCTCTTCCAAGCCTTAAATAAGCTTCCTGGTTTTTTGGGTCAAGCTCAAGCTGCCTCCTAAAATCATGTATGGCCGCTTTTTTATCGCCAAGTTTGCTTTTTACCTTTCCAAGGTTTTCATAGGCATAGGAGTTTCCGGGATACAATTCAACTGCCCTGTTTAAATCCTGCAGTGCGTCCTTATAATCGGCCATCTCAGCTCGTACTTCACCACGCCCGGTATAAGCATCGGTATTTTTTTGATTAGTCCTTATTGCAATACCATAATCGGCTAAAGCACCTACGGTATCCTGTAGGGCAGTTTTGGCTTTTGCCCTGGTTATATAAGCATACCCATCATTGTCAGTAATGTACATTACTGCCGAGTCGGCGTCCATTAATGCACCGCGGTAGTCTTTTTGTGCTATCTTCAGATCTCCGCGATTTTGATAAGCTCTCGAAAATTTGGGGTTAAGTTCCAGTGCTTTATCATAATCTGCCAATGCAGCCAATGTATCATTGAGTTTATTTTTCGAGATACCACGGTAAAGGTATAGTTCTGCATTATTGGGATTTGCCAGGATAGCTTTATTAAAATACTCAATTGCTTCCCTGTTATCTGAAGTATTGCTTGCGGCCTTTGCCAGATAATAGTAGATGTTTGGCAGATTAGGGTCAATTGCTAAAGCTCTTTTATAATCATCAATAGCCCCCCGGTAATTCCCGGTATTGGTTTTTATATTTCCCCGGTAAAATATTGCTTCTGCATTTTTTGGGTTCATCCTGATAGTTGCGGTATAATCAGTCAATGCACCATTGTAATCAGCAATTGATTCTTTTGAATTGGCCCTGTAAAAGTACATATCCGCATTATTGGGATTAAGCCTTATTGCCATATCATAATCATGTATAGCGCCTTTATAGTCTTCCAGATCGGCCCTGGCAACGCCCCTGTACTCATATAGTTCAGGGTTACCCGGCGTTATTTCTATAGCTTTTGTAAAATCCTCTATTCCGCTTGCATAGTCTTTTGAGTTAATCTTTGCATTTGCGCGGTAATGGAAAATATTCGCATGACGTAAACCTAAATCGATAGCCTTTGTAAAATCGGTGATTGCATTTTTATAATCCTTAAGGTTAGCGTAGGCATTTGCCCTGTAATAAAATACAGTTGCATTGCCCGGGTCAAAGCTTAATACCCTGGTAAAATCATTAATAGCTGCATTATAATCATCAATGTTGCCGTAAGCGTTGCCACGGTACAGGTAAGCTTTTACGTTGTTATTATCCAGATCGATAGCTTTTGTAAAATCTATTATTGCAGCTTTATAATCTTTATGTGCAGCTTTCTGATTGGCAGCGTACAAATACTTATCAGATGTTTGTGCGAAGGCCAGGTATGGCAAAAAAGAAATTATAATTAATAGTCTTTTCATAATTTTACTAACATCAATTATTGGCAATAAATAAGCCAGGAACTTTGAATTATTAAGCAGCACGATATATTAGTTGCCCCATTGCGATTTACAGGTAGCAATATAGCCAAAACTAATAAAATAAGCTTTTTATAAGTTTAAATCCGTTAAAAAGAGCGCAAATTAGCCCGGAAAATAATTCGGAGTGTATTACGCAAACATTTGAAAAATTGTTGTCCTGTAAAAAAAGGGGGAGAAGTTTCTAATTAATGGGATTTATAATCCCCAAATATATTGTAATTTTAAGATGGTAAATTATTGGTAAAGCAAAAAAGGCATCTTTCGAATGCCTTTTTGCTTAAATATCATGAATAAATTATACCGAAAAACTTTCCCCGCAACCGCAGGTGCGGCTTGCATTTGGGTTATGGAAATTAAAGCCTTTTCCGTTTAACCCATCCGAAAAGTCAAGTTCGGTTCCGGCCAGGTAAAGGAAAGATTTCATATCCAGCGCTATACGTATTCCCCTGTCTTCAAAAAACTGGTCGCCTTTTTTTATTTCGTTATCAAAATCTAAATTATATGATAAACCGGAACAACCACCCCCCTGAACAGAAACACGAAGAAAATAAGAAGCATCCAGCTCCGAGTCCTGCATCAGGTGATCTATTTTACTTTTTGCTTTATCTGTTATAGTTACCATTGTTAATAGTTGTATGTTATATGTTGTAAGTTGCAGGCAAGCGCCATAAGCAATTACAACATTGCAAGTTTTAAATTATCAGTTGCCTGCAACTTACAACCTAAAACTTGCAACCCAATTAATGATGTACTTTTTCGCTTTCGATCGGCGCCATGCCGTTTTTAACGCGGAAATCATTAATTGCTGCTTTGATGGCATCCTCTGCCAAAACTGAACAGTGGATCTTTACCGGCGGAAGGGCCAGTTCTTCAACAATGTCCATGTTATCAATTTTCATGGCGTCGTCAATGCTTTTACCTTTAAGCCATTCCGTTGCCAAAGATGATGATGCAATTGCCGAACCGCAGCCAAATGTTTTGAATTTAGCATCAGTGATCATATTGTTATCATCAACCTGTATCTGCAGGCGCATAACGTCGCCGCATTCAGGTGCACCAACTAAACCTGTGCCTACTTTGTGGCTGCTTTTGTCCAAAGTGCCCACATTGCGGGGGTTAGTGTAGTGATCGATTACTTTATCTGAATATGCCATAATTTTGAATTTTTAAGTCTTTAGTCTTTAGTAATGAGTCTGAAGTCATAGCTTCACGCCCGGGAAATTTTGTTAAATTATTATAAATCCGAAATCGTAAATCCGAATTCCGAAATCAATTAATGTTCTGCCCACTCAATTGAGTCAAGGTCGATGCCTTCTTTAAACATTTCCCATAACGGAGAAAGTTCGCGCAGGTGTAAAACCGACTTTTTAGTTACTTCAATAGCATAGTCAACTTCTTCTTCTGTTGTAAACCGGCCTAAGCCAAAGCGAATAGATGAATGTGCCAGGTCATCAGACAAGCCTAAACTTTTTAATACATAAGAGGGCTCAAGCGAGGCCGATGTACAGGCCGAACCGGATGATACAGCCAGGTCTTTCATTGCCATCATTAAACCTTCGCCTTCAACATATTTAAAAGAGATGTTGGCTACATGCGGTAAACGGTGTTCTACATTTCCATTTACATAGCTCTCCTCAAGCTCTAATAAGGACGATTGTAATCTATCGCGCAAAGCTGATAAACGTTTTGCTTCGCTTTCCATTTCCTGCTGACATAATTCACAAGCCTTACCCAGGCCTACAATGCCGGGAACGTTTAAAGTACCTGAACGCATACCGCGCTCATGGCCGCCACCATCCATCTGTGCTGTAACTTTAACCCTCGGGCCTTTACGGCGTACATATAATGCGCCAACGCCTTTAGGGCCGTATATTTTATGTGCTGATAAAGCCAGCAGGTCAATACCATCTGTAATAACGTTAACCGGTATTTTGCCTACCGCCTGTACGGCATCTGTCATAAACAAAGCGCCGTATTTATGTGCAATTGCAGCAATTTCTTTTATAGGTTGTATTACGCCAATTTCATTGTTACCATACATTACCGAAACCAAAATAGTTTCGCTGGTCATGGCTTCTTCAAGCAAGGCCAGATCAAGGATACCGTCTTCCTTTACAGGCAAATAAGTTACCCTTCCACCCAGTTTTTCCACATGCTTGCAGGCATCCAGTACCGCTTTGTGTTCGGTAACGGTTGTAATAATATGGTTGCCTTTTTCTTTATACATCTCAAATAAACCCTTAATAGCAAGGTTATCTGATTCGGTAGCACCTGATGTGAAAATGATCTCTTTTTCTGTGGCGCCAATTAATTTTGCAACCTGCTCACGGGCGTAATCCACGCCTTCTTCTGCTACCCAGCCAAAGGGATGGTTACGGCTTGCTGCATTACCGAACTTTTGCGTAAAATAAGGCAGCATTGCCTCAAGCACACGCGGATCCATAGGGGTGGTAGCGTTATTATCTAAATATATTGGAAGGTTCATAGCTTTTAACATTAACAAAACAAAGGTATGTAAAGTTTATTTAAAATCATTAAAAATAAGGTTAAATTGCCCTTAACCCGCCAATAATTTACAATATTTGGACATGAACAAGATAGAGCATATTGGTATAGCGGTAAGTAGCCTTGAAACTGCCATAGTTACCTATCAAAAATTATTGAATTTACCCGTATACAAAACTGAGGAAGTAGCCTCAGAAGGTGTTATAACAGCTTTTTTACAATGCGGCCCCAATAAGATAGAGCTGCTGGAAGCATCATCAGACAGCAGCCCTATAGCCAAATTTATTGCCAAAAAAGGGGAGGGGATCCACCATATTGCTTTTGAAGTAGATGATATTGTTGCCGAAATGGAACGCCTTAAGAAAGAGGGCTTTGTGCTTTTAAGTGACGTGCCCAAGCCTGGCGCTGATAATAAACTGGTTTGTTTTGTGCATCCAAAGAGTGCAAATGGGGTTTTGATTGAGTTGTGCCAGAACGCCTCATCCTAACCCTCTCCAATGGAGAAGGAGCGTTAGTGGTTTTAGGATGAGCATAATTTAATATAAATAGAATCGAACACCCTTTCCTTTGGAGACGGCAGGGTGAGACAAACTGGTTTGTTTTGTGCATCCAAAGGGCAATGTCATTAACTTTAAGTTAAGGGCCTCCAATAAATTCGCCCCCAATAAATCTCCCCTCCGAAGGAGTCCGGAGTCCTTCGGACCGGTAGGGGAGACTTTAACTTCGTTCTTTTTTAAAAACCCTCCCTTCCGGTTGTATTTAAAAATAAAAGGGTTAACCGTTTTTTAACCTGTAAAACAATGCCCGTTCAGTTTTTGCAGCTATTTCATAATTTCTTTCCTTTAAATAAAGATAAATGGGTTTTATACTTGCTGTTTTAGTACCAAAAGCAAATTTTATAATAACAAATAAAGGAGTGTGATTATTCCGGTTATTTAATTTTAATACCTCCGGGTCAAAGTCTTCTGCATCCAGGCTTAAAAAATCAATGTTTTTGCCGGCCGGTAAATTATCATCCAATATTTTTGACAGGGGCACTTTTCTAAGGTTAACAATTTTTACTATGGTGCGGGTTGTGGTAGATTTTCTTTCTGCAATATCTTTTGCACTACTGTTTAAATCAGCGTCGGGAGTGACACCGTTCTTGTAAAAAAGGTCAAATAATCTGGCCGAATCCGATGCAGGCTCCAGCATAATTTGCTTCCATCCTTTTTGGTTAAACTGCGATATGCTAAAAAAAGGATAAGGGTGATGAGTGCCGATATCAATATAAAAACCCGTATAGTTTTTACGGTTTTCAAAGAATGATCTGAAAATAATTTCTTCCGGTACAGAAGGTTCGCTTAGGGAAAGTTTATCAGCGGAATGTTTTTCCTTTCTATTTTTTCGGAAATCGGTCATGAATATTGATTATCGTTGGTTTTGTGATCTCTATATAATCAATACGTATCCGCAGGTGCAAACGCTGGGTAACTGAAAAAAAAAAGGAAATAAATTTAAACCCACTTTTTTACTTACAATTGTCAACGCCTTGAAAAGTATAAAGGTTTAAAACCTCAGTTGTTAATAACAAAACACAACCTTTAAACTATTTTGATTTTTCACTTTTGTCTTTTAACTTTTTTTACTACATTTGCACCTCTTTTATAAGAATAAAATACAATGAAAAAAGACCTGCATCCATCAAATTATAGATTAGTTGTTTTTAAAGACATGTCAAACGACTATTCTTTTATGACTAAATCATGCATCGACAGCCGTGAAACCGTTAAATGGGAAGATGGTAACGAATATCCATTGATTAAATTAGAAATCTCCCATACTTCGCATCCGTTTTATACCGGTAAAATGAAATTGGTTGATACCGCCGGACGTATTGATAAGTTCCGTACCCGTTACAACAAAAAAGAAATACCTGCCAGCTAAACAGCTGCTTAATAATACACTTTGAAAAAAGCGGATAATCACAAATTATCCGCTTTTTTATTTTCATTTCGACAAAAGCCTCAAAAGTACCTTGATTTAATGCGCCGGCTTGCCACCAGCTTTGTTGCGGATAAAAACAAAGGCCATCAGCGCGCCCAGGAAAGCAAGTGCAGCAGCTATGCGCGTAATGCTGGCATAGGCAGCTATAAAGCTTAAATGAAACAACTTTTCAATTTTAACGCTATCAGCAGTATTAAAAGATGACGGTACTTTTACGTTGCCAAGATCAGCCGCCTGCACCATTACCATTTGCTTTTCCTTTACTTTTATGGGTACCGTTTTTAGCTGTTGCTGCAATGCGCCTGAAAAGAACAGAACCGCTAATGCACCAAATATCGCGTTAGCAAATACACTGGCTATTCGGCTTATTGCGTTATTTACGCCCGATGCTGTGCCGGAAAGATGATTGCCTACAGAACCCATTACTGCGGTAGTAAGCGGAGCCACTGTAAACGACATGCCCAGTCCGAATAAGATCACCCCGGGGAAAAAGGTAGTCCAGTAATCTGCCGGGCCTGTAGTTTGTTTTACGAATGACAACACCAGCAAACCTGCACCCGCTGTAGCAGGGCCGACAATCAATAGTAACCTTGGTCCGTATTTATCGGCAAGACTGCCTGCAAACCTGGCCAGGCTGATCATCATGATGGTAAAGGGTAAAAAGGTGAGTCCGGATTGCAGCTGACTATAGCCTTGTACCTGTACCAAATTGAGCGACAAAAACAACATACCGGCCCCAAGACCGGCATACAGGAAAAATGTTAACAGGTTTGCCCCGCTGAATGTTGCGTTGGCAAACAATTCCAGTGGCATCATGGGGTGTTTACTTTTTCTTTCGATTACTATAAAGGCAATCAATAACAATAAACCCAGGGTGAGCGAACAGTATACCTGCCAGTTGCCGATGCCAATTGCGGGGATACGCAAAAATCCAAAAGTAACCAATGCCAGTCCTAAGGCTATCGCTGTGGCGCCGGCATAGTCCAGCTTATGGTCGCTGTCTTCGTCCCTGCTTTCGTTTACTTTTTGCCACAATATGAGCAGGGCAGCCAAACCGATGGGTACATTAATAAAAAATATATAACGCCATAAACCGGCATCGGCCAGTGCTCCACCTAAAATTGGGCCGCCCATGGTAACCAACGTAGTAAAGGCCGACCAGGTGCCTATAGCTTTACCGCGTTCCTGTTCGTTGATGGATGAGGAGATCAGCGATAAGCTACCGGGTATCATAAGCGCTCCGCCAACGCCCTGTATCATGCGGCAGGCTACGAGCATAAGAACACTGATTGAGAGGCCGCAGGCAGCGGAGCCGACAATAAATATAAAAATACCGGCCATAAATACTTTTTTGCGACCCAACTTATCACCTAAAGAGCCGCCTATCAGTATGAGCGCAGCCAGGATTAACAGGTAGGCATTCAATATCCAGAACAGGTCTGCGGCGCTGGCATGGAGGCTTTGCTGTAACGAGGGCAATACCACATTTAGCGCGGTGCCATCAATAAAAGCCATAGACGAAGCCAATATAGCCGAAGCCATGATGAGCTTGCCTGCCGAACTATGCAATGCAACTGTGGCCATATTGGTAAATGGGATAGTTTATGATCAAAGCTATGATAAATTAGTTGGGTTTAAGGTGAGAAGGGTGGAAAGCCAGGGGGCGGCGGCTGCTTCTCCACGCGTCATGGCGTCCAAAGGACTCCTTTGGAGAGGAAAGAAGCCATCTCTGAACTTTGCAGATCAAACAGCCGTTAACGCGCCTCTTTTAGAATCAAAACCCCTTACACCCATTGACAACAATATCCATTTCACCTATAATCCCCGGCTTTCAATACTTTTAAATTTATATACATAATTAAATTATGTATATAAATAAATATTATCTTTGAGTTATGAGTACAA
>JAQBOU010000150.1 GCA_028287865.1 Mucilaginibacter sp.
TGCTGAGCAAGCGCAATGGGGCTCTTTCGGAATTGATTATTTAAAAAATGGAGGAGTAGACAGGGTATTTGCATTTCGTTTGGCCTTTGCTATAAGGTCATTTAAAAAAGACCAGCTGATTGCAGCCGCCGATTCTACATTTTTGGCTACACCACCAAATAAGCAGCAAGTAGTATTCATTGAAAACCATGATACGCCCCGCTTTAGCTATGGTGTTAAGGGAGACGCAGATAAACTGAAAATAGGTGCAGCCTTAAATTTACTGCTTGGAGGTGTACCCTCTATTTATTACGGGCAGGAATTGGGCATGAGCGGAACCAATGCAGCTGTGGGAAATACCGATGCCAATGATATCCCTAACCGCTCGGCTTTTGAATGGTATAAAACTGACAAAGGCAAAGGAATGGCTTATTGGTATAAATTAAAAGGCCCCTGGCGGGATAAATTTAATGATGACGTGCCAAATGATGGGATTTCCCTGGAGGAAGAAGAAAACCAGCCAAATTCCCTCTGGAACTTTTATCGCAAAATGATCAGTATCCGTAAAGCTAATCCGGTTATATCCAGAGGTACCTATAAAACATTGCAAAATGATAAAGACCAGGTATTTACTTTTATGCGTTACCAAGGTAATAAAAGACTGATAGTAGCAATCAACCTGTCTGACAAATCCGTTGATGATGCCATCACGCTTGACGGTAAAGGGAGTATACCAAAGATTTTATACGGCGCCTCAAAGCCGCGAATCATCAACAATATAATAGCGGTACATCTACCCGCTTATGGAGTTGAGGTGTGGGAGATGTAATTATATATGCCTTAGATCAAGCTAAACCAATACGCTCTTATCTTCTTCTTCCAAACTACGCATAAACTTTTTGCGGTAATTAAGCGGACTAAGGTTCATTTTTACTTTAAACATTTTGTAAAAATGCGATACGTCTCCAAACCCGCTTTCGAAAGAAATATCTGATATGGGCTTATCAGTTTGTATCAATTGCTGTATGGCATAATTGAGGCGGTATTCAATTATAGTTTCCATAAAGGTTTTGCGTGTTGCTTTTTTAAAATATTTGCAAAATGCATTAGGCGTCATATTGGCAATACCGGCAGCAGTATCTAAAGAAACATGGTACCTGAAATTATCAACCAGGTAAGCAAATACCGGATTTATGCGCTCCTGTTCGGCTACGGTACGCTCCGCAATTATCCTGTTTTGGTCAAGTAAAATATAATCATTTGAGGTTGCTAAACGTTGTAAGATCTCCAGCAAACCCAACAGTACTTTAAAACTATTTTTCTCGGTACTTAATGCTAAAAGGTTATGATTAATTGCGGTCTGTATACCCGTGTTAAAGCTAATTCCGCACCCGCTTCTTTGGAACAGTTTTTTAATATGCTTCAACTCCATCTTGTTAAAAAAGTCATCTCCCAAAAAAGAGCTGTTAAATTGCACTACCACAGCGCTGCCTGCAGCTGGTATTTCTTTACCTGGTTCCAGCTTCCAGCAGTGAGGAAGGTTTGGGCCAAGCAGTACCAGGTCGCCGGCGGTAAAATCACTCATGTGGCTGCCTACGTAACGTTTGCCGTTTCCGGATAAAATTAATGTCAGCTCGTATTCTTCATGGAAATGGTAAGGAGCATCAAACGCAGAATTATCAAATTTCCTTACCAGGAAGGATTGGCCGTTTGCCGGCTGGAGAACTTCATAGGACGCCTTGATCATGGGATATTTTAATATAATTTTTAGGTTACATAAAGTTAGGGATAAAATAATCCATTATTATACCATTTATTTCATTTTTTTTTCATTTAAGTGTGGCTTTCTTTGGATATATCCTTAAACATTATGAGTAAACCTATTGAAGTATTGCCAAGTTTGGATGATTTCAAAAAGTTGCAACCAGAAAATATCCTGGAATTCCAGGAAAAAGGGCATACCCTGGTTAAAGAAGTCCTATCAACAGAAGAGATTGGTGCTTACCGTTCGGTTATTGTTAATGCTGCCGACCGCTATAATACCGAAAAACGCGAACTGCAGGACAGGGATACCTATGGTAAAGCATTTTTACAGATCATGAACCTATGGCAATGTGATGAGAATGTAAAAAAGTTTGTCCTTGCAAAGCGCATGGCAAAGATTGCCGCCGACCTGATGGGAGTGAAGAATGTAAGGTTATATCATGACCAGGCGTTGTTTAAGGAGGCAGGAGGTGGGCCAACACCCTGGCACCAGGATCAATATTACTGGCCCATAGATACCAATAATACCGTTACAATGTGGATGCCGCTTGTTGATATTGATGTTGATATGGGAATGCTAACCTTTGCATCAGGTTCATACAAAGAGGGGTCGGTATTTAATTTTGAAATCTCTGATGAATCTGAAAGTGCATTTGATAACTATGTTAAAGATCATAAATTCCCGATAAGCCGTGCAAACGCTATGAAGGCCGGCGACGCTACCTGGCACCGTGGTTTTACCATGCACCATGCCAACGGCAATAATTCAAATACAATGCGCGAGGTAATGACGATTATTTATATAGCCGATGGCGCCCGTATTGCACCTTATAAAAACGAATGGCAAAAAAATGACCATCAAAAATGGCTGATGGGAGTGCCTGTAGGTGAATTAATTGACTCTGAATTAAACCCCAAATTATTGTAGAGGCGCAACGCTTTGTGTTTAAGTGTCTCTACAATTAAAAAATACTCCTGTTGGCCCCGCCGTCAACCTGTATGGTAGTGCCGGTTATGTAAGCTGCCTGTTCTGATGCTAAAAATGTAACCAGCGCCGCCAGTTCTTCGGGTTTACCAATACGACCGAGCGGAATGTTTTTAGCCCGCTCTTTTAAAGCTTCTTCCGGGTCTGCATCTTTGGGTAGTGTATGTTTTAACCTGTCGGTTAATATCATGCCAGGAGCCACGTTATTTACTGTAATATTATACGGACCAAATTCATCGGCCATTAATTTAGCCATGCCCACAATACCCATCCGCATGCTGGTGGAGAGCACCGAATTAGCTAATACTGACTTTACCGAGCCGCTAATAATGTTAATGATGCGCCCGCCCCCTGTTTTTTGCATGTGAGGCAATACCAGCCGACTGGCGCGGGTAACACTTAACAGGTTAAGCTCAAATGCCTTTTGCCAGGCATCATCATCAAAATTTTCGAACTTATTAAAGGGTGGGCCTCCTGCATTATTGAGTAAAATGTCTATCCGCCCAAATGCATCGGCTGCTTTTCGTATAAAATTTGTAATTTGATTCCCATCAGCTACATCAACCGGCATGGCTATAACTTCATTACCGGTGAGTGTTTGTATTTCCAGTGCGGTTTTTGTTAATTCCGTTTCATCGCGCGCGCCGATTATTACCTTTGCACCTTCGGCAGATAAAGCAAGTGCTATAGCTTTACCAAGGCCCTTGCTGGCCGCTAATACTATTGCTACTTTATTGTTGAGTTTTAAATCCATTTTATTAGTTTATTGAGATGGGCTCATTTTGTCCATTAAGCTAAAAAGTACGCTGGCTGCTGTTTAACCTAATCAACTCAATCAACCTTCTTCTTTTCTCTTTTTTCTATACTCAATAAAAACGCCGGTAAAAGCGTTAAATTACTGACCATAGCCACCAGTAAGGTAACAGACAATAATATACCCAGCGCCTTTACACTGCCGAAATTTGAACCTGCAAATATGCCAAATCCAAAAAAGAGGATAATTGCAATATAGATCATACTGATGCCGGTTTCGCGGATGGTATCAGAAACTATTGTTGAAATGCTTTTCCGGGTATATTTTAACTCCTGCCTGTAGCGGGTTATAAAATAAATGGTTTGATCGGATGAGATACCCATAGCAATGCTAAATATCAGGATGGTTGAAGGTTTAAGCGGAATGCCGAAAAATCCCATTATACCGCCGGTTATTATTAACGGGATCAGGTTGGGAAGCAGTGAAACAGCAATCATTTTCACCCCTCTGAATAATATCCACATTATGCCGGCTATTAAAAGTATGGCCCATGCCAGGCTCTGATACAGGTTTTTAACCATGTAATTGGCGCCTTTTATAAAAATAATACTTGAGCCGGTCAATTCTACATGGTATTTTTTGGGATTGAATATCGAATCTATCCTTGGCTGTAAATTTGCCAGCACTTTATTCATCCGGCTGGAGCCTATATCAATCATCTCGAAGCTTGCCCTTGTATATTGACGGTTGCTATCAAGGTAATTGTGTAACATATTGGTGTTTTTGCCCGAGTTACCTGCATAGCTTAAAATAAAACCCTGTTCCATACCATCAGGCAGCCGGTAGTAGCGGCTATTGCCGCCATAAAAGGCCTGGGTTGAAAATTTTAAAGCCTGAACAAGTGAGAGCGAGTGGCTAAATTCAGGATAAGAAGAGATCAGATTTTCCAGTTTTTCAACCTTTCGGATAACAGCCTGGCTCATTACTCCATTTTTACGTTTGGTGTCAATACTTACTTCCAATGGCAATACACCTTTAAAGTTGGTTTCAAAGAATTGCATGTCGGTTAAAGTGCTGCTGTTTTTGGGCAGGTCATCAACCACAAAACCATTCACGTTAATAAGTGACAATCCATAAGCGCAAATAGCAACCAGTACAATAGTGATCACGTAAATTATCCTACGTTGGTTATGCACAAGGTGGTCTATTTTTTTCAATACTATCTGCATTACCTTGCGGTCTTTTATGCCGCTTTGCCGCGGTTTGGGATCAGGTAAATAGCTGAAAATTACAGGAACAAGCACAAGGCTTAATGAAAACGTAACCATAATTCCCAGCGACGCAACAAAACCAAATTGGGTTAATAATTCGCTATTGGTAAAACACAACACGCCAAATCCTATTGCCGTAGTAACATTGGCAATAAATGTGGTTATACCCACCTTTTCGATAACTGTATTTAGCGCCTGCATTTTATTGCCACACAAGCCAAACTCGTAATAATATTTGTTTAAAATAAAAACGCTGTTAGGTACTCCTATAATTACCACAAGGGCCGGGATTATACCGGTAAGTATAGTGATCTCATAATTTACCAGCACCAGTATACCCAGGCTCCATGTAACCCCAAGCATTACCACCAGAATTGGGAAAATTACCGGGTAAAAGGATCTGAAGATAATTAAAAGTATTACGGCGGTGATTAATAATGATAAGCCCAGGAATCGGGAAAATTCCTTTTTCATTAAATCGCCGGCTTCTGTCCGTATAAGTGGCAGGCCGGAATAGTGCATTGGTATACCGTGCCTTTGCTCAAACTGCTTCCCTTCCTTCAGAATGTTATTTAAAATAGGCACACGTTTGGACGTGTTTATGATCTGGCCTTCAAATGTAATTGCCATCAGGGTAGATTGCCCGTCGTCGCTTAATAGCAATCCCTTATAAAACGGAAGGGAAAGCAATTGTTGTTTTACACTGTCGACTGCCTGGCCGCTTACCAATAAATGGTTAACTAATGGCTTCAATATAAAGCGATGGTGTAAAGTGTCTTTATTCAGATTATAGAGATTGGCTATTGAAATAACGGCCTTGATACCCTTAATGTGCTGAATACGGTTTCCCACCTGGTTCCAGTCGTTAAAAACATCCTTATCAAATATTTTAGGAGATTTAAAACCAATAACCATAGTGCTGGCATCCTGCCCGAACACTTTTTTAAACTCCATATACCTGATATATGCCGAATCAGTAACCGGCAATACTTTGCCGCCGTTAAAAGCCATGCGTACCTGACTGGCCTTGTATCCCATGAAAATAGTTGATATGGCAACTAATGCAAGGACAAGCAAACGGTTTTTTAAGATTAAATCAGCAACTTTCTTCCAGATCATTATTTTGGTAAAGACATTCGGGTTGCTAAACTACGAAATTTGATCAATCATGGTAATTGATTAAATGAGATTGTGACAATGTTTTATAAATGCGCAGATTTGTGATTACAATTCGAAGGTTTAACCATTGAAGATTTGAAATGAAAACTCCTTTTACTCATTTGTAACAGGAAGAATGATTTAATATGAAAAAACTAATCCGCAGCTTTGGTTATGCTTTTAAAGGCGTGGCGTATGCTACTACCTCACAACTTAATTTCAGGATCCATTTGGGAGCTACCTTAACCGCTGTTATAATGGGCTTTGTGCTGCATATATCAACAGGAGAGTGGCAGTGGGTGGCGATAAGTATCGCCCTGGTGCTGGTAACAGAAATATTCAATACGATGATTGAAACATTGGTTGACCTTGTATCGCCCGGCTACAACGAAAAAGCAGGACATATCAAAGACATGAGCGCAGGAGCAGTAGTGATTGCCGCTTTATTTGCTTTAATAACCGGTTTGATGATTTTTTTACCCAAGCTGCTATTGCTGATCAACCATGCTGCATAAAACCCGCGGGATAGTATTTAAAACTACCGACTTTGGTGAAAATAGTATCATTGTGCAGGTTTTTACCGAAAAATTCGGGCTGCAATCTTACATGGTTAACGGTGCAAAAAAGCCTAAAGCTAAAATAGGGCGCAACATGTTACAACCCCTGCATTTGCTGGATATGGTGGTGTATCATAAAAATACGGGCAACGTGCAGCGTATAAAGGAGTTAAAAAACTCACCTCAGTTACTAACCATTCCATATGATATTATTAAAAGTAGCATTGCCTTATTTTTAAACGAGGTGTTATTCAAGGCGGTAAAACAGCAGGGTGAAGATGAAAATTTGTTCGATTTTGTTTTTAGCGCTATTGAATGGATGGACCACCAATCAGAAGGGCTTGCTAATTTTCATTTATTGTTTTTAACACAGCTTACACGTTACCTGGGTTTTTATCCCGACCGCTATCTTGCCGGTAATGCTGAGTATTTCGATATGAAAAACGGGGTATTTTGTCAGTACAAGCCTGATAGCTTTTCATACTTGTCGCCACCGCATACTCAAAATTTTGCTGTATTGCTGCAATGCAGTTTTGAAAACATGCCGCTGCTTAAGTTAAGCAATGATGAACGCCGCTACCTCATTCAAAAGTTGCTGGAATATTATGCTTTGCATATCGAAGGCTTTGGCAGTATCCGCTCACATGAGGTGTTGGAAGAGGTGTTAGGATAATTAGCGTCCGGATCGCTGTTTTATCGATAATCAATAAAGAAAGGTGAAAAAGTATTAATTTAATTATATATAATTTTCACACCTGGTCGTACGATCGGCTCTTAGATTGTGTGCAAGTTTCATAGACTCGGTTAAATTTCTATCCAACTTTATTTATCCCTAAACACTTCTTAATGTTTTATAAAAAATTTAAAAAGAATAGCATCTTCTTATAGTATATCAAAATAGATACATTCGAAATCAAAAATAGCCATTATATTTAAATGCTCATTAAAAACCGGTTAACCCTGATACAATGCTTCTCACAACAAAGCGACTTCTTTCAATAGATGTGTTTCGTGCCATCAATATGTTTTTTATGATTTTTGTTAATGATCTGAGCGGGGTACATAATGTACCGGCCTGGATAGATCACGTTAAAGCTAACGAAGACGGGATGCATTTTGCCGACACCATCTTTCCGCTGTTTTTATTTATCGCCGGTTTATCTATTCCCTTAGCCATTGGGCGGCGCATCAGTAAAGGAGAGTCATTTGTTTCCATTGGCGGGTATATCCTCTTGCGTTCATTTGCACTGCTGGTGATGGGCTTTTTTCATGTTAATCTTGAAGATTATAGTTCCTCTGCACTATTACCCATAGGAGTTTGGGAGTTTTTATTAACCCTTAGCTTCTTTTTGATCTGGATGGATTACCCTGAAACATGGGCGAAAGCAAAAAAATATACATTAACAGCTACCGGAGTTGTGCTGCTTGTTGCACTGGCAATCCTTTACAAAGGCGGCAGCCCTGCAGAGCCTAAAGGTTTAAGTCCATCCTGGTGGGGTATTTTAGGAATCATAGGGTGGGCTTATTTAATTTGCGCAGGAGCATATCTTATTTTTAAAGGAAATTTTATCGCTTTAATTATCACCCTTATTGTGCTGGTTGCTATAAATATCGGTGTCCATGGCGGATTAATTGATATCAGGTTATGGATAATTAAAGATGGCGCGTCAGCATCATTAATGATGTTTGGGGTGGTGTTCTCTTCATTGTATTCAAACTTTGTTGCAAAAGGCAAGTATAATAATATATGGATAACATTTACCCTGATAGGAATAGCGCTGATTGCTCTAGGCTTTGTTATCCGTCCTTATACAGAAGGGATCTCAAAAATACATTCAACGCCTGCATGGGTTTTTATATGCACAGGTATTGGCGTATTATTATTTGAACTGCTGATATTTATTATCGATATTAAGGGCAAACCAAGCTGGTTTAAAATTATAAAGCCCGCCGGCACAAGTACGCTTACCTGCTACCTGATCCCGTATTTTATGGTGGCTGTTTTTTATATAATAAATTTTAGTTACCCGCATTTTTTAAACTATGGAACCGGAGGGATCATTCGCTCATTTGCAGTTTCATTCGTGGTGATTTTGATAACAGGTTTTTTAGAAAAAAGACGATTAAGACTAAAAATATAAATGGAAATTAATATCAAAGATGAAGAGAAAACACAAATCAATTCGCGCTCGCATATTTTTAACTTTTAAGATTTTTATACTCCTTTTTGGATCTATCCTGTTACAGGCAGCTGTGGTAAAAGCACAACCAAATAAAGTTATAATAGGATACGTAGGCGGATTTAGGGGGCTGGTAAAAACAGATCTGATTAAGGCAAAAGAGCTCACCCATATCAATTATGCTTTTGTTGATATTAAAAATAACCGGGCATGGCTTCATCGTGAAGCCACCGATACCATCAATTTCAGGCATTTAAATTTGCTAAAAAAGCAGAACCCTGCACTGAAAATATTGATCTCGATAGGAGGGTGGACCTGGAGCAAAAACTTTTCTGATGCTGTATTATCTGATACATCAAGGCAGCTATTTGCTGAAAGCGCCATCGACATCATTAAAAAATTTGATTTGGATGGTATTGATATTGACTGGGAATACCCCGGCCGACCGGGCTATGAAGGTAATATTTACCGGCCTGAAGATCAGCAAAATTATACCCTGATGTTTCGTGAACTGCGTAAACAATTGGATGCCTTACAACAACAAACCCAAAAGAAATACTTGCTGACTACTGCTGCCGGTGCATTTAAAGGCTTTTTGGACCATACCGATATGCGAAATGCGCAGCAATACCTCGATTATGTTAACTTAATGACCTATGATTATTCGGGTGGTAAAATCGCTTCACATCATACGGCTTTATATGCGTCAAAGGCATATAAAGCGCATAACAATGCCGATGAAGGCGTAACATTATTTATGGCTGCCGGTGTACCCGCAAATAAACTGGTTATGGGTATCGCTTTTTATGGACATTCGTCAATTTTAATTGATGGGGCTAAGGGACTTGGTGATTCTATTGCTACCTATTCAAAAGGGTTAGGATACACCGCCATAAAAGACAGTATTTTAAAGCGCCCGGGATTCAAGATACATCGCGACCGGCATGCAAAAGCCGACTACCTATATAACCCGGCAACCAGGCAGTTTATAACTTTTGATGATGAGTGGTCTGTAAAGAAAAAATGTAAATACGCTAAACGTAAAAAGATGGCCGGGGTAATGTTTTGGGAATATGATTCGGACCTGAACGGTTATTTATTAAACGAAATAAATAACGTTTTAAAATAAACAGAAAGGCTATAAAACAAAAAAAGAGGAAGCTGACGCTCACTCTTTTTTGTAGTAACTGACCTCATTATTTATCATAAAGAACTAATTGGTTAGGACGATAATAATAATTATACAAATATATAATCTATAGAAATACAAGACTAATATTTAACAGATATTTAACATATTTTTTTATCAACATTATGGCAAAAAAATCAAAACTTACTAACAAACGGTACTTTTTTAACTAATCGAGGTCATGTGCGCTTATTTTTTATTAAAACTACCTCTTTAAAACCAAATACTTATCATTACCAGGAAAAATCGATATAAAACCAATAGTTATTGCCTTTATTTGTTAAATATGCTTTAATTTTCAAACAAAATCTATTAAACATCCCGGAATTTGAGATTTATATTTATACTTATTTTTTTTTATTTCATACATAGTTTTGCGCTTTTCGCCCAGAAAAAGAACCGGCATTTTCAATATCATATTCGCGGGATAACCTCCCCAATTAAAATTGATGGGGTAATAGATGAACAAGCCTGGAAGGATGCCGAAGTGGCTAAAAACTTTTGGATGGTAACCCCTATGGATACCAGTGTTGCGAAAGTTCGTACCGAAGTTAGGATGGCTTACGATCAAAAGAATATATACATCCTGGTGGTGTGTTTTAAAGGGTTGCCCGGGCCTAACATGGTTGAATCATTAAAAAGAGATTTTAGCTTTCAAAAAAACGACAATTTCATTTTCTTTATAGATACCTTCAATGACCAGACAAATGGCTATACCTTTGGTGCAAATGCGGAGGGTGCCGAATGGGATGGCGCCATGTATCAGGGTGGAAGCGTTGATTTAACATGGACCAATAAATGGTATTCTGCTGTTAAAGATTATCCTGATAAATATATTTTTGAGGCAGCCATCCCTTTTAAATCCATACGCTATAAAAAAGGGATAACAGAGTGGGGGATAAATTTTAGCAGGAATGACCTGAAAACGACTGAAAAATCGAGCTGGGCGCCGGTTCCGCGACAATTTCCTACAGCGTCATTAGCGTATACCGGTACACTGATATGGGATAAACCACCGCCTGATCCCGGACCAAATATTTCCGTCATTCCTTATGTTTTAGCTGGGCTTAATAAAAATTATGCCGATCACCTGAACCTTGCGCCGAAAGTTACGGCAGGCGGCGATGCAAAGATTGCTATTACTTCATCACTTAACCTTGATTTGACGGTTAACCCCGATTTTTCACAGGTTGATGCAGACAAACAAGTTACCGACTTAAGCAGGTATGAGCTTTTTTACCCGGAAACCCGGCAGTTTTTTATAGAAAACGGTGATCAGTTCAGTAACTTTGGTTACGCATCAATTCGTCCCTTTTTTTCAAGAAGGATCGGTTTAACATCCAACATAATCGGAGGATTCAGGCTAAGCGGAAAGCTGGATAAAGACTGGCGCATTGGTGTTATGGACATGCAAACAACCAGCGATAGCTTACCGGCGCAAAATTTTACCGCCATTGCGTTACAGCGAAAGGTATTTGCACGCTCTAATATTGGTTTTTTGGTGGTTAATAAGGAATCTTTTAATTATCCCACGGTACCAAATGCCAGTGCGCTGGCCCAATCTAAATACAACAGTAATATTGGTATTGAATATAATCTTGCGTCTGCTGATAACTTATGGACGGGTAAAGAGCTTGTCTTAAAATCTTTTAGCCCCACAAAAAAAGGCCACGATTTTACAAATGCCGGTAACCTTCAGTTTGCTAATAAGTATTGGTTAGTAGGGGGGCAGTATGAAGTTGTGGGTGCTAATTACAATGCCGGGGTTGGGTATGTTCCGCGCACGGGGTATATTAAACTGAATCCTGTGATCAGTTATCTTTTTTTTCCTAAAGGAGGGCCGGTTTTAAGTCATGGGCCAACATTGAATTTTACGGATTATTACAACGGATCTTTTAATTCTACCGATTACCGTAATTATTTTTCCTACCAGTTGATCTTCAGGAACAGGAGCATATTAACAGGTTTGGTTGAAAACGATTTTGTAAGGCTGCTGCAGCCCTTTGACCCTACAAATTACACGGGTAAACTGTTGCCGGTTGGTAATATAAGCCGCTGGAACAATGCTGAGCTATCCTATTTCTCCATGCCGCAAAGCACGTTCACCTATGATTTTACCGTAGATTATGGCGGCTATTATGATAATGGCAAAAAGATAAGTTTAGCTAATGATGTTGGCTATCGCGTACAGCCTTATTTAAATATGTTGTTTAGCAGCACCGTAAATGTGTTGCAATTGCCGCAGCCATGGGGCCAAAAAACTTTTTGGCTGATTGGCCCACGGGTTGATTTAACCATGACCAACAAGGTTTTCCTCACCGGATTTTTTCAATATAATCAGCAAGCAAATAACTTCAACATAAATACCCGTTTGCAATGGCGTTATAGGCCAGCGTCCGACTTCTTTATTGTTTATACCGATAATTACCTGCCGCGGCCGTTTTATGTGAAAACCCGTGCTTTGGTTTTGAAATTTACCTATTGGCTTAATAATTAGGTTTAGTGATCAGAGGTCAGTGATTAGATGCCAGGTTGGAGATTAGGATGCTTATAATTTAAATTCTTTAAAGAAATATTTAGAAGCTTTACATATTTGAGTCTTACCATCATACCCATAAATCCTGGATGATCATTAATATTCGCCGCCACTTAACTAATGAACAACTGAACTGCTTTTGCCCAACCACAGCAAAGCATCAATTACCAACTTTGCTTCCATTTTACTGTCAAAGGAATTGGATAATGTCCTGTCTGTATTATCGTATTTATGCTCATAGTCCATGTCATTATGGCCCATGTTAAAGTATATCATTTTGTAGTTTTTATTGGTCCATACTACGGGGTAGTAGCCACTGTGCCATATTTCACTTTGCTTAGGCCCTGTGCCGAGGGGGAAACTGGTAGAATCAATGGAACAAAGTATTTTGATATCGGGGTTTTTACGGAGATCTTTTTCCCACCGGTACCACTCGTTTGGCGAGGTTTTAAATTTTTCGGGCATATGTTTAGTTGCCGGAAATTTGCGGTCGACATCCAAAATAGCTGATGAAGGCCTCCATATATTGCTTGCATACTGCCCTGATCCTAAAAAAATATTATGGTACCAGTCCCAGTTTTGCGGAAATGCCGAAGGGGTGAGCGCAAATGCCGAAAAATGAAAGCCCATCCAGCCACCACCGTTTTCCATGTATTTTTGAAATGCCACCCGCTGAGCAGGGTCATCAGGCCGGGTATCTAAAAAGATCACAACCTGGTAATGAGACAGGAATTCAGCATTCATGTTGTTCCAGTTTTTTGTGGAATCGTAACTGAAATTATATTTTGCAGCCATTAAAGGGAACCACTTATTAGCCTCATGTGCAAAGCTGATATGGGCCTTATCATCCTTTGCAGTATAAAATGCTATCACATTAAACTTCGGCTTGCTGTTTTGCGCTTTAACGGATACTATCCCAAAAAAAGCTGCGAAAAGCAATAATAATTTCACGGTAAATCTGTTGATCTTAAAGGTTTCGGGCATAATATAAAAATGATGGATTTGTAAAAGTAATAAATCTTTTAAATGTAAGGATGGAGTAGTGTAACGTTTATATCCAGTGGGATTTTTCAATTAGTGTCAGCCCATATTTTTAGATAAATAATGTTTACTATTTCGAAAATAAATTTCTTAAAAAGAAAACACAGGGTAAATATAAATGTTATGATATAAGTCGTTTTTTAAAATAAAATAAAATCTTAAATTCATGGCAAATTATCAGGTAATTGGTATAAGAAGACCCAATCAAAAAAGCACACATGATCAGATTACTCATATTGCTTATATTGAATCGTTTTTCAATTCGAGGGTAGTGATCACCATCGAAGAAGCTATAAGGAGAATAGCTAAAAACAATAAGGAGTTCTACATACGGGGAGTTACAAACATGGATTACCTGGAAGTAGTTAATTCGGATGAGGGAAAGACCTTCATTAAAACACGGCAGGAAAATAATAAGAGGGATAACTTGTTACGGCTGCAGGGATGTTGAATTTTATCAGACCTCTGTAGATAACCGATTGCTGCCCCGTAAATTCCTGTCAAAAAGGAATTACGCATTTAGTATGCCTTACTTAGCTGCTTGCACACAAAAGCAAGCCTTCCCTTCATCTAATTTGATGCGGTCCTTGACTTGCGTTACCCCAACGATATTGTCATAGAAAATTAAAAAATGTTGCTTTAGTTATTTAATTAAATCATTGAGGAAACTTTTCTTCAAACGATAGCGTAAAATGGTTTAGTTTTACACTCCCGAATTAATTTAAACTAACGATTAAACAAAGCATGGCATTCTATGGCTATAGGATGCTTTTTATGATGAATTTACGTCCTTCAAAAACTTTAACAGAAAACCAGGTCAGCTCAGCGCTGAGGCTGGTGATCGCCGATGGCATTACCGCCGAAGCTATGGTTGTATTTACCAGTGGTACCTTCCTTACCGCTATGGCAATACATCTGGGGGCAAGCAATTTCCAGCTGGGCCTTTTTGCGGCGCTTCCTACCTTTACAACTATTTTTCAATTATTATCCATTTGGCTGGTACAGCGCTTTAATAACCGCAGGGTGATAACAACGCTGTTTAACCTGCTTGCCCGTTTGCCGATCCTTGCCATAGGTGTTATTCCGTTTTTATTTACGGGCGGCACCAGCATAGAAGTGCTTTTCCTGATGCTTTTTTTTCAGCACATTTTCGGGGATATCGCCGGTGCCAGCTGGAACTCATGGATCAAAGACCTGGTGCCCCAACGGCAGTTGGGTACATTCTTTTCAAAGCGTAGCCGTATGGCGCAAACCTTAAATGTAACCTTAAGCCTGGCTACCGCATTTTGTATTGATTACGTTAAGGTGCATTATCCTGCCGACGAAATTACAGCTTATAACATTATGTTTTTGATAGGTGGCTCGCTTGGTTTATTAAGCGTGGGCTTTCTGCTGCGTACACCCGAGCCCCAGGCAAAGAAAATGGATGATAAGCTGCTCGCCTTATTTGCTATGCCTTTAAAAAATGTGAACTTCAAAAATCTGTTGATCTTTAATTCATTCTGGGCTTTTGCGTTGAACCTTGCAACTCCGTTTTTTGCTGTTTATATGCTTAAAACCATTGGTTTGCCCTTGTCATATGTGATCGCTTTGGGTATTTTAGGACAGTTAAGCGGTATTCTATCTTTTAAATTATGGGGCCAATATACCGACCGCTTCAGTAATAAAACCATTATCAGCATATGTGCGCCTTTATATATCGGTTGTATCATGCTTTTTGCCTTTACCGCAATGCCTGGCGAAAAGCTGTTCACTATTGCCCTGCTCGTTATTATACACCTGGTAAGCGGCTTGTCAACGGCAGGGATTAACCTTGCTTTAAGTAATATTGGTCTCAAACTGGCTTCAAAAAACGAAGCAATAGCATACCTTTCGGTTAAAAATATGTTTGTTGCTTTCTTTTCCACCATTGCGCCACTGATAGGAGGGTTGATGGCCGATTTTTTTGCAACACATCAATTCAGCTGGAACATTCAATTTAAAAGCGGCTACGGAGTAACAAACCTTACGTTACTTAACCTGCAGGGCTGGAACTATTTTTTCATAATCGGAGGCTTGCTGGCAATGCTGTCGCTTAGATTTTTGGGCAGGATAAAAGAACATGGCGAAATTGATAAGGAACGTGCGGTTATACACATGCGACAAAGATTTAGAAATAAATTGCGGAAAAATCTTGGCCGGCAGGTAACGGATGGCATCTATTTACCGTCGGTAATGATAAGGCGCCGCATAAAAAGATTATTTTAAACAGCCTCAATCCTCATCTGTTTAAAATGCAATACATTTGAACTATAGCATTGAATTATTATTATACTTAATTATATAAATTTATAACTTATATAATTAAGTATAAATTAATATACAGCTTGTAGGTGTATGTAAACACTTCTGTAATCCTGTCAGAAGCGTTTCCGAAATTCAAAGCGCTTCTGACAATTTGGTTTCATTTTTGCCTTGTTACCCGTACGCATAATCGCTTATGGGAAATCAACTCAAAATCTTTACCTGGCACATACATGGCAGTTATCTTTACTACCTGTCACAAGGGAATTATAGGATTTACATTCCAACAAAACCGGAAAAAACTGAAGGTTACTACGGCAGGGGAGAAACCTTTCCTTTTGGTGACAATGTAATTGAAATACCTGCGGCCGAAGTAAAGATGCATCGGTTTGATTGTATTCTTTTTCAAACCAACCAAAATTATTTGGTTGACCAGTTTGAAATACTCTCGGAAGAACAAAGAAATCTACCAAAGATCTACCTCGAACATGATCCACCACGTTTTCATCCTACAGATACAAGGCACCCTGTTAACGACCCTTCAATTACGCTGGTTCATGTAACTCATTTTAACAGGCTGATGTGGGA
Organism: Mucilaginibacter sp.; assembly: GCA_028287865.1. Lineage (GTDB taxonomy): Bacteria > Bacteroidota > Bacteroidia > Sphingobacteriales > Sphingobacteriaceae > Mucilaginibacter. Next base: position 16,286 of record JAQBOU010000150.1, read on the forward strand.
TAATAATGAAACATCAACCTGTGTAATTGAACATGGCGTTACTCAGCCGCCTGTAAGTTATTCCGGGAAATATAAAAAAGGGATTGTAGTGATTAACAACCTGCCTTCCCGCGGGCGTTTGCTGGGGCTGGATGTATTTTTGCAAGTCCGCAAACATGTTCCTATTGACCTGGTTGGCATGGGTACCGGAGAGATGGGTCTTGGCGAAGTATTGCATCCGCAATTGCCCGAATTTATAAGCCAGTATCGTTTTTTCTTTAATCCAATAAGGTATACAAGTTTAGGCCTGGCCATTTGCGAGGCCATGATGATTGGTATCCCGGTTGTTGGGCTGGCCACAACTGAACTTGCAACGGTAATTGACAATGGCATTTCCGGCTATGTGCATACCGACATTGATTACCTGGTTGATAAAATGAAGTTGTTACTTGATGACGCTGAGCATGCACGTCAAATTGGTTCTAAGGGTTATGAAACAGCAGCGGAGAAATTTAATATCAACCGTTTTACCCATCAATGGGAAAGTCTTTTTAAAGCCGTAACCAATAAACAAACGCATTCATTAATTATGAAATAATAAAATTTATGAATTATCTATCTAAAAAAATTGCCTTTATCAGTGAACATGCATCTCCGCTGGCTAACCTGGGAGGAGTTGATACCGGCGGTCAAAATGTATATGTAGCCCAGCTGGCTAAATTTTTAGCAAAGGATAATTATACAATTGATATTTATACCAGGTGGGAAAACCCCTGCCTGGAGCAGGTGGTGAACTGGGTGCCTGGTGTAAGGGTGATCCATGTTAAAGCCGGGCCTATAGATTTAGTACCTAAAGAAGAACTGCTGCCTCATATTGCTGAATTTACAGAGAATATGATAGTCTTTATCAATCAACACAAATTGGACTATCAGCTTATTCATGCCAATTTTTTTATGTCGGCCCTGGTGGCTGCTGAAATCAAAAAAACACTGGGTATTCCATTTGCCGTTACTTTCCATGCTTTAGGCTGCATTCGGCAGCTTCATCAGGGGAGCAATGATAAATTTCCGCCAGAGCGCCTGCAAATTGAAAAAGAGGTAGCAAAATTAGCAGACAAAGTAATCGCCGAATGTCCGCAGGACAGGGATGACCTCATTACTTACTACCAGGTTCCTCGCGAAAAAATTGTTGTGATCCCGTGCGGATTTAGCGAACAGGAATTTTACCCGATTGAAAAAAGAGAAGCACGGGAAATATTGAAATTACCTCACGATGAACCTATATTATTACAATTAGGCAGGATGGTGCCGCGTAAAGGAGTAGACAATGTGATTAGGGCATTGGGCTGTCTCAAGAAAAAAGGCAGGCAAGTTCGGTTGGTAATTGTTGGCGGAGAAAGTGAGCATCCGGATTTGAAAAAATGCCCGGAAATGGCACGGCTGCAAAGCATTGTAAGAGAAAATAATGTTTTGGGAAGTATTCATTTCGCAGGGCGTAAAGGCAGGGATCTGCTTAAATATTATTATGCCGCTGCTGATCTGTTTATTACCACCCCGTGGTATGAACCTTTTGGCATTACACCCCTGGAAGCAATGGCTTGCGGCACACCCGTTATAGGTACAAACGTTGGCGGAATTAAATATTCTGTTATAGATGGAGTAACCGGTGCTTTGGTAACTCCCAACAAACCCGATGAACTGGCTGATAAGATTAATGAACTGATATTTGATAAAAATAAGCTTAAACAATTAAGTGAAAATGCTATTAAACGCGTTAACCAATATTTTACCTGGGCAAGTGTAGCTGCTAAAATGGGGGATCTCTACCAAAAGATAATAGACAATGCTATGGAAAATAAACTAATGAAAGCAGGATAGAACCGATGCTGCATTAATATATGAAAAAAGCAGTTTTCCTTGATAAAGACGGCACCCTGGTTGTAGATGTTCCTTACAATGTAGATCCGGATAAGATTGTGTTAAGTGATCATTGCCTTAAAGGTTTAAAACGTTTACAGGAAGATGGTTTTCTACTGATCCTTATTACCAATCAGTCTGGTATAGCGCGTGGTTATTTTAAAGAAGAAGATCTGATAGCGGTTGAAAAAAAAATACGAGAATTGCTTGGCCATGAAGAGATAGTGTTAGATGGATTTTATTATTGCCCGCATCATCCTGATGGCGTTATAAATTCTTTAGCTATTGATTGTGATTGCCGGAAACCCGAAGCAGGGATGCTGTTTAGGGCTGCACAAGAAATGGGTGTGAATTTGAATTTATCCTGGATGATTGGCGATATATTGAATGATGTAGAGGCCGGAAACCGTGCAGGATGTAAAAGTATTTTGATTGATAACGGCAACGAAACGGAATGGCTTTTAAATGAAAGACGCAAGCCTTTAGCTAAAGTTAAAAACATTGACGAGGCGGCAGTTTATATTTTAGAAAAGCATGGAAAACAAGTGGGAGGGATGTAAAAATATATTGTGTATAAGGCCGGATAACATGGGCGATCTGATAATGAACGGCCCTGCTTTACGGGCATTAAAAACTTCTTTTAATGCAAAAATTACCGTGTTGACCTCTTCAATGGCCGCCGGAATCGCCGAATTTATGCCCGAAATTGATGAAGTAATGGTTTTTGACCTCCCGTGGGTTAAAACATCATCATTGGCAGATGGTGAAGGATTTAATGAGATTATAATAAAAATAAAACACAAGAACTTTGACGCTGCGATAATTTTTACCGTTTACAGCCAAAATTCATTGCCTTCTGTTATGCTGGCTTACCTGGCGGGGATTCCAAAACGATTGGCATACTGCAGGGAAAATCCATACGAGCTATTAACAAACTGGGTGCCGGATAAAGAACCTTATACAGTTATTAAACACCAGGTACGTCGTGATCTGGAGCTTGTAGCTACCGTTGGCGCTTATACACCGTTTGAAGAACTGATTTTAAAAACGGATAAAAGTATAAATGATGTGCTGCGGAATAAGTTAATTGGAGCCGGCGTTAACCTCAAAAATCCATGGCTTATTATTCATCCTGGTGTAAGTGAAACGAAGCGTGAATATCCCAAAGAAAAATGGGTTAATGCCGCAAAAAAAATTATCAGCGAATTAGGTTTTCAGGTGTTAATTACCGGCTCCGCATCAGAAGATGCCCTTACCCAACAGCTTCAAAAAAAAATAGGCGTCGGGAGCTATTCGTTGGGAGGAGTATTTAATTTAAGTGAATTTATTACTTTGGTTGGGATGGCTCCGGTTATACTGTCTGTTAATACCGCAACCGTCCATATTGCGGCAGCTACCGGTACTCCCATCGTTGTATTATATGCGCTAACCAATCCGCAGCATACACCGTGGAAGGTGTCCTGCAAAGTATTGCCTTTCCAGGTGCCTGTCAGTGAACACAGTAAGAATGAAGTGATAAGGCACGTTAATGATTTTTTTTACCGGGAGCCTGTCGAAATGCCTGATGAAACCGCTGTGTTTAATGCGGTGAAACAATTACTAGGTTTATCAGGAAATGAGGACGACTTAATTTCAGCTGTTAATTTAAAGGAGTATGCAGTAACTCCTTTGCCTGTTCAAATACCCGTTGAAAATCCGCCTGCTTTAACCAGTTAATGGTATGGTGAATGTTTTTATTAATAGGCCCCCATCTTTCAGGTTCCCCGTCCATACTAATTACAATGCTTGGCGTTTTAAAGGCTGCGGCAATATGCGATACCCCGGTACAGTTCGAGATTAACGCATAGGCGTTTTTAATCAAAACTCCCATAGCTCCCATTGTTGTTTTACCGGCAAGATCAATAGCCGACTTTTGCATCTGATCAATTACCTCTTGTACAATTTCAGCTTCATCTTTTGTTCCGGTAATAACTACTTCAAAGTCACATGCTGCGGCATAATCTGCTATTGCTGCAAAGTGAGCAGTGGGCCATTGACGCCACTGTCCACGCGAGCCGGGATGAATACAAACATACTTTTTTGGATGAAGATGCAGTTTTAGCAAATCATACTCTTGTTGATCCTGCGTGCTTAATGGAAATTCAAGTTCGGCTCCCTGTGATTGGATTCCCAAATACTCCATGAGACGGATATGTCTTTCAATTTCCGAACCTTCGTCGGGATATGGGATAAAATATTCAACATTTGGTACATAATCGCCGGGCAGAAAGAATCCAGCTGTATAGCGGGCGTTAAAAAGTTCAACTACAGCGTTTACGATGGATCCGTTTCCCTGCATCTGAAGCGCAAGGTCATAATTGCTGCACTGTACTTTATTTAAAAATGTAGTAAATAAAACAGGGTCTACAGTTTGTTCAGGTAAACCTGGATAACCCGGAAACCAAATAAAGTTATCGTAATAAAGATTGAACCTCTGAGTGAATGATTTTGCCCAGGGTAACCCTGCCAGCGTAATGCTGGCTTTGGGATACGCATGCCGTAAGGCACGCATTGCCGGAATATGACATAGCATATCGCCCAGTTGCAATGCTCTGAAAACGATGATCTTTTTTATATCTCCGGGTAATTTCATAAAAATAAAACACGGTATTTAATTGCTCCATAAAATTGCCAGTAAATGGATATAAACGGGATGCATAGCGAAGTAATTGCCATCTCAAATAAATGACTCATTGCCAATGTAGTTGAGCGCACGCGCCTGAAGATAAATAAAAGCGAAAAGCTCATCCATAACATAAATCCTCCAATATACATTTCGGGCGTTTTAACAATAAGCCCTGTTAGCATTATTAAAAAAGCAACTATGATCACATAATAGTGAATTGGGGGAGATGGTTGTATTTTTTGCCTGTATAATTCGGGGTATTTTTTATAAAGTAAAGCATTAAACATTGTTTTCTTCTGATCTTTGATGCTGATGCCCCATTGGGTTTCCCTGATGGGATGTACTACAACTGCCTGGTTTACTTTTCGGATGGATATACCTTCTTTTATTAACTTAAATTCCAGGTCGCTGTCTTCCCGCCAGGCCATGGTAAACTGCTCGTCAAAGCCTCCAGCAATTGACAACGCTTTTTTTGTACAGCAACAGTTTGCTGTTATAAATTCTGCAGTTTGCAGGTTGGCAATGTTTAACTCATAGTCAGTTGGTTTTTTTGATATCGGAACAATAGTTTTTCCGCTCATGGCCATTTCGGCATCTGCAGTATGCTTATTGTAAAAAGCAGATAACCAGTTTTTATCCGGCACACAATCATCGTCCGTAAAGGCTACGAGAATCCCCCTGGCATTCAACCAGCCGTAATTCCGGGCGGCGGCAGGTCCTTTTTTTGAAGGAAGGCTAAAAAATCGCAGGCTCACTCTTTTCCTGATTTGCCAATCATTCATTATTTTTTTTGTTTGCGGATCAGGCCCATCGCTTACTATAATAATTTCATATTCCGTTTTCTTAAAGTGTTGGTCGGCCAGGGCTTTAAGGCATTTTAACAATAATTTGGGCCGGTTGTAGGTTGGGATAACAACAGATATTTTTATATTCATTTTTCTATTAAAAAAGATCCGATAATCAAAGCATCAAAAGGAGAGGTCCAAAAACATTCAATGGCGTCCCTTGGCGAACAAACAATAGGCTTACCGAGAGTATTAAAGGAGGTATTAACTAAAACAGGAACACCTGTTTTTCGCTGAAAAGCTTTTAAAAGATCATAATACTGCGGGTGCTGACTGCGGTTAATGGTTTGTATGCGGGCTGTGCCGTCCACATGCCGTACTGCGGGTATTTTATCTGCTTTGTCTGCTTTTACATTGTAAACAAATAGCATAAAAGGAGAATAACCTGCGTTTTCAAACCAGTTTGCTGCCTCTTCTTCCAGCACTACCGGCGCTACCGGCCTAAAATCTTCCCGGTCTTTTACTTCATTTAAACGCGACTGCATTTGCGGGCTTATTGGTGATGCTAGTATGGACCGGCTGCCTAAAGCGCGTGGACCAAATTCCATCCGTCCCTGGTACCAGCCAATAATTTTATCCTGCGCCAGGATTTCGGCAGTTTCTTCGGCGATATTATTTAGTTTTTTATAGGGAACTTTTGCCCATTTAATAAATTGTTCAATTTCTTCATCCCGGTATTCGGGGCCCCAATAGGCATGGTCCATTACAAAGTCTTTTGCCGAACTATTCCTTTGCTGGGCATCTATCCATAAAGCGGCTCCAAGTGCAGTGCCGTCATCCCCGGAAGCCGGTTGTACCCATATGTTTTTGAATAGGCTCTGGTCACGGATGCGGCCGTTGAGTACGCAGTTTAACGCCACTCCGCCAGCCAGGCATAAATTTTCTTCCCCGGTTTCATGGTGCAGCCATTCTGTGATTTTCAACACAGTTTCTTCCAAAACCAATTGCAACGAATGCGCAATATTAAAATGATGGCTGGTAAATTCCTCATGCCGTAAGCGCTGGAGCCCAAAGCGCTGTTCCAGGTTTTGGTTTGATACTGTATACTGCCCTTTATCACATAGTGTGATAATTTCCCGGAAATCATCAGCAAAAACCGGCTTACCATAAGAGGCCAGTGCCATAACCTTATATTCATCTGACGAATGCAGGAAACCGAGGTGCGTGGTAACCTGCTCATAAAGCAGGCCCAGGGAATTGGGCATATTTACCTGCCCAATGCGGTTAAGATAGTTGCCATTTGCTATATTATAGGTAGTTGTTGCTTTTTCACCGCGCCCATCCATGGTCATCACCGCTGCACGGCTAAAAGGTGAACAATGGAAAGCGCTGGCTGCATGTGCAATGTGATGTTCTACAAAATGCCAATTAAAATCATTTACCGATGCTCCAATAAAACGCGTCTGTAAATGATGCGGATAACCATCCACCAACTGATGCGGCGCATTAATAATGGACGAGATAAACAACGGGTCCCAGGGATTGTGCCATTCTTTGGATAATTGATCGTCGCCAGGTTCAAATGGAATTTCTATGGCTGTTCTGCCACGGTATTTATCGTCCAGCAACAGGTACGGATCAAACGAATAAGCGATGTGGTCAATTTCACTTAAATGGATCCCCGCAATTTTTAAACAATAATCTATGGCATGAAAGGGCAGTTCCCATGTTGAAAAGGGAACCGGCCGCTTACCATGCTTTATATGTGTAAAACGCTCATCTTCGGCAGCTGCTAACAATTTTCCGTCTTTTAATATGCACGCTGCAGAATCATGAAAGGCAGCGTTTAACCCCAGTGTATACATAAAGTGTATGATTATTCGTTATTTTGTTGCTGCTGTTGTTGTTCCTGCTCAACAGGTTTTTGTTGTTCTTTGATCATATTGGCTACCATACTGTCGGGAGTTAAATTAGCCATGCTAACCTGTGCCTTATTTTTAAAGCCGGAAATAACTTTATCATCGCCAGCCATTAAAGCTTCATAGCCATCTTTAGCTACATCGGCCGGGTCAGACAATGAACCCTTATCCTGTACTATTTTGCTATCCTGCATTTCGGCCTTGTTAAAGAAATCGGTATTTGTAGCTCCGGGCATTAATGCAGTAACCGTAATATTTGTATCCGCTAACTCAGCACGAATTGCCTCCGAGAAAGATAATACAAACGCCTTTGTGCCGTGGTAAACCGATTGCCACGGGCCCGGTATCTTGCTGGCAACAGATGCCAGGTTAAGTATTTTTCCTTCATTCCTGCTTACCATTTCTTTTAAGAAGTGTTTTGTTAAAATCACGGTAGCACAAATATTCAGGTGAATAATATCCAGCTCGCGTTCCAGGTCAGTATCTTTAAACAGGCCATATAAACCTTGCCCGGCATCGTTAACCAGTACATCAATGTTAATTGACCTGCTTTTTACTTCCTCGCAAAGTGCAATAACCTCATCTTTCTTTGACAGATCTTTAGCTATTGGTATTACTTCTATACCCTGCTGTTTAAACTCCTGTGCTTTGCTTTGCAGCTCAGCCTGGTTACGCGCCACAATAACCAGGTTGTAGTGATCCTTAGCAAATAATTTTGCCAGTTCGTAACCGATGCCGCTGGTTGCGCCGGTTATCAGTGCGAATTTTTGATTGTTTTCCATAACACTTATCTTTATCTGTTTATTAATTTTATCCCTTTATTCCCGCTTTAGTTCATAACACTCCCTTTGTACAAAATCTCGTGCTACGGTCAATGTCATTAAGTTAAGAATACAAGGTTCGAATTTCCTCCCAACTGCATTTAGCCCCACCCAACCCTCCCCAAGGGAGGGCTTTTAAAAAGAACGAAGTTAAAGTCTCCCCTCCCGGGGGAGATTTAGAGGGGGCGAAATTGTTGAGACTCTTAACTTAATAACATTACTTACGGTGCCATATGTACTTAATATTTTATTGATAAGGTTTAAACACTACTATCTGCAGCTGAAAATAATAACATGTAATAGCCGCTAAAATCTCTCTGCTCCACCTGTATTACTCTCATTTTTTTGTCAAATTGTACTGTAATCCATTTTGTATAATAGTGTCTGTGGTATTTAGTAATAATTTAACATTTGGTCTTTTTTATAGTTTTAAGAAAATAAAATAATTTTATCGGAGGTGATATTAAATATATACTTTATTTATTTCTCTAAAGTGTATATTATTAACTTTGTATTTAACTATCTTACACCTTTTTTGTAATAAACAGGTATAAAAATTAATAAAAAGGTATTAATACTTAAAACTCATTGCTGGGTATTATGTTAATACAACTGATAAATATTGAGACCTGCGAGGTTGGATTACTAAAACGTTAATTACGCTGATATAAATGAAACTTATAATTTGCAACATACCCTTTTACATAGATGAATATGGAATTACCAGAGTTTTCGAGCTTTTCGGCAAAGTAGTTTCCGCAAAAATTTTCTCCTGCCCTGTAACCGGGCAGAGTAAAGGCCTGGGAGTATTAACAATGGATGACCCTATGGAAGGAAATACAGCAATTTCAGTAGTTAACGGAATTGTGATAGAAGGTAAAAGACTGATTGTTAAACCAATTGAACAATAGCGAATGGTTACCGGCGGTTAGCTATATATATCAAAATCACTTTTACGACCAAGTAAGGTAAAATTGTTTACAATAATTTCTGTACTGTATTTTAGTATTCCGTCTTTTTCAAAATTACGGGTTTGCAATCTGCCTTCTATATAAACTAACCTCCCTTTTTCCAGGAGTTTAAAAGCGAGGTCGGCCATTTCCCGCCATAAAATAATGTTATGCCATTCTGATTCTTCGGTTGGCCTTCCATCTTTTTTAAAATTGGTTGTGGTAACCAGCGGGAAGGTAGTAACGGAAATATCTCCGTTTAATTTTTTGTGTTCTGGTGAGTTACCGACATGTCCTATGAGGATAACTTTGTTAACGGTTGAATTCATAAAATTAAATATTTGAATCGGGTACGGCTTTTAAAGGTAACATAAACCAAAATGCAGATCCCTGGCCTTCTTCGCTTTCCACCCCTATTTTTCCATTATGCCTGCGAATTATCTCGGCCGAAATGAAAAGACCTAATCCAAGGCCCTGCATTTTTTTTGGTAAGGTGTCAACCCGATAAAAGCGTTCAAATATGTGCTTTTGCTTTTCTTGGGCGATGCCTATACCATAATCGGTGACTTTGACTTCTATGCACCTGGCTTTTATACAGGTAGTTATATCAATTGTTTTTCCATCAGGCGAATATTTAACGGCATTGGTTACCAGGTTGGTAATTACCTGTCCTATCTTTTCGCTGTCACCTTCTATCATCCTGGAGGGCGATTCAAACGAACAATTGATTTTATGTGAATCTATATTAAGGCTTACTGCATCAACAGCTTCTTTGATACATTCATTTAAATCAAACCTTGTAAAAATATATTGAATTTCACCTGCTTTAATCTTGGTATTATCAAGCATGTTGGAAATAATTACCTGTAGTTTGGTAAACTGGCCGTCCATCCGTGCCATGATCTTTAATGTTTCAAGGTTGTTTTCCGGAAGCCGTCTTTTTAATATATACATATAACCCATTAAGGCCGTGATGGGACTTTTTAATTCATGCGATGCTATGTTTACAAAATCTTCCTGGTGCCGCTCGTAGATGACCTTTTCGGTGATATTTGTAAAATGATAAACCACACTTCGGATCCGCGCATCGCCCAATAAGTTTTTAGCAATCGTTTCTACCCATATCCAGCCGCCATCCTTTGTTTTAAGCTGATGCTGTACTTTCAAAGATGCTTCATTAATGGTAAGCAGTTTTGCCAGATTGATTTTAAATTCACTCACTGCTTCAGGATTGATTAAACTGTCGTAATGCATTTGTTTCAGTTCATCCGTTGAATATCCCAAAAGTATAGAGGTAGAAGGGCAGGTATAAGTTATATTGGTATCCCGGTCGGTCATAAAAAAGCCTTCGTAGCTTTTTTCAACTATGCCCTTGTAGCGCTCTTCACTGTTTTTTAGCTTAAGGTTTGTGAGCCGGATAATATCCAATAAACCAATAAAGAACAACGATTCGGCAAGGAAACCAACTAAATGCACTAAAAGTATATTGGGAATGTTAAAGCCCTCAAAAGGGTATATAAAAAAGAAAAACGTACAAAAAAAACAACAGATCACAGCTGCAACCGCAGAAATGGTACTTCCGTAAGAGGCACTGGCCATTATCACCCCGAAGTATAACAGAAATGGTACCTGGGCGCCGTTAGCCGTAAAAAAACTGAGTTTTAAAACCGTTGCTGCTGCCGTTAATACTGCTGGCACAAAGTAATTAAGCCACGCCGGTCGGGGCGCTGTAAATTCGTGATTCCAAAGTGTCGGCCTGCTATAACTTATTAGCAGTGCCGCTCTATCGAAAATGCCCATTAAACTTTATACAAGTGACGATTTACGGTTATAAGAACAAGACTATTTATAATATTAACCAGTAATTTGCCATTCGGCTTGCTTCTGGCGGTGACTTTCCAGCGCCCGTTTGCATATATCAACCAAATATACCCTGTGTTTTTATATAGCTTATATAATACGCAACCATTTGGAAATGACACCTGGCAAACCTGAATTTTAACTTCTTTTGTACTTAAAGGAATTGAAATGGGAAAAATTTTCTTTACCGGCATATAGTCTAATTGTTTTTTGAAAGATGGAAATTGAGCTGATCGCGAAGGCTGCTGATGGGATTTGTTAAGAGCAGGTTTTTGATATGCCCTATCACAGTGTGAAGGTCAAATGGTTTAGGTATAAAGAGGTCGCAGCCATAGGTGCCAAGCGAAAGTAACACTCTTGGATACGCCGAAATAATAATGACAGGTATTTCACAACCCTGAACGGAACTTTTAACCTGGTGACATAGTTCACCTCCATTTATACCATCCAATAAATAATCCACGATAATTAAATCGGGTTCAAAATCTCTTATCAATTGAAAAATATCGTTGGGACAGGACGATGTTTTAACATCCATTCCTTCGTTATTCAGACATTCGGTGAGCATATCCAGTAAATCCGGATCATTATCCACAATTAATATGCGTTTGGCGTTATACTGATAATCAGTTTGCATAAGCGTTTTTACTTATAACAAACTTAAGGAAGTGTATTTAGCCCCAAGAGAGTATAAATACCTAAAAGGCAGGAGTTAAATACTTGTTTTTAAGGTTAAATGATTTAACTACGACAAGAATTGCAAATTTAATTAATAATTCCGTTAACTATAGCAAATTTAATAAGTGCGGCCGTATTTCTTGAACTGGTTTTATTCATTAAACTTAACCGATGACCTTCAACCGTGCGTTTGCTGGTAAATAGCTTTTCGGCTATTTCGGTATTTGTAAGCCCCTCGGCTATTAAATCAAGTACTTCCACTTCCCGTTTTGACAAATCGATATCCGATTGTTCACTTAATGGAGCCTCGGGCGCATAAATTGATTTTTCCAGTAAGGTAAATGCAAGCTCCGAGCAAATGTATTTTCCACCGGTATTAATATGTTTAATAGCAAATACCATTTCATCGGCACTTACATTTTTAAGCAAATAACCCCTGGCGCCTGCAATAAATGCCTGGTATACATACTTCTCATGGTCGAGCATAGAAAGAACTATCACATTTATTTGAGGATAGTTCTCTTTTAATTGTTCTATAAGCTCAATGCCGCTAATTTCGGGCATATTCATATCAGCCAGCACAATGTCTGTCTCCACTCCGGTAGCTAAAATAGCCAATGCTTCGCGGCCATTAGCTGCTTCTCCTGATACCTCAAGCCCAGGCTCTTTTTCTAATAACGACCGTATTCCGTTCCTAACGATATTATGATCCTCTGCCAATAAAATTTTAATCACTTTATTTTTAACTTCTGAGTTTATCATTTATACGTAGGTTATGAATAAAAAGTCTATAAAATATTAATTTTTTTAACTTAGGGTTTAAATAATTGCACTTCCATTCTTATCCATGGAATGCAGCATTGATTTTAAACGCTCAATATGCACACCGGCTTCCTCTGCTCTTTTTTGCGTTTCGGTACTTTGGGCGGCATAGCCGGCTTCTTTTTCATGCTGCGACATTAGTTTTAATAAATTTCGCCGTTCTTCCAGCATGCGTATCGAAACCCATAAAGATTCTTCCACTCCTTTACTTTGTGTTTCATTTAATATATTTTCAGTATAAGCATGCCCGGTATAGCAGCGGTACCGGTGTGTCCCGTCATGGTTTAGCTTCCACAGAATGCCTCCGCAATCCGGGCAACTAAAGTCTGATTTTGTACCTATTTCTTTTAAACGATCTACGCTGCTCACCATATTTTCAGTTATTTCAGCTTCAATTTTTACGTCTTGTGGTATGGGAAGCCGTTCTGTTGCTGGCCTTGATAAGTTATCGGCTATAATATATGCCATATCAGCAATGGGAACCTGGTAGTCTACCTCCACCATATTTAATACACTATTAGGCATATCGGGGTAGGTGGCTTCTGAAGGTTCCTGTACTATACAAATACCCCCGCTCCGTTTAATTGCCGACATGCCGGAAGTGCCATCGTCCATTAAGCCGGTTAAAATTATACCCATTACATGTGAACCATAATTTGCAGCTGCAGAACGGAACAATACATCAATTGAAGGCCGCCACCTGTTTTCCTCGGGTCCGTTATGGATCCGTATAAAGCCCGGTTTAACCATCATATGATGGTCAGGCGGAGCAAGGTATAAATGCCCGTTTAAAATGGGTTCCCCATCTTCAGGAATGCGGCATATCAGCGATGTGCGCTGCTGCAAATGTTGTATAATTACATTTCCGGTTGAGTTTTTGGATAAATGAAGCACCACAAATACTGCTATACCTTCATCAGCACGCAAACCAGCAACCAATTGAGCAATTGCATTAAACCCACCCGCTGAGGCACCTATAACTATAATTTTTTTTATTTCATCCATTTCAGTCTAATTTTCAGTTCTCAGTGTTACCTCCACAACAATGCCCTTATCTTTAGCTTCCTTAATTTCTAAATTTCCATTAAACAGGCTTATTCTGTTCTTGATACTGAGCAAGCCCGAACCCTGCGTTAAATAGTCGGAGTTTTTAATATTAAAACCGGTGCCATTATCGCTTACTGTTAAAATAATTAACTCTTTCATTATATTTATTTTGATACAAGCTTTGCTTGCGCTACTATGTTTTATGCAGTTGTTGATGAGCTCCTGGATGATCCTGAAAGAGGAAATTTCAAGATCGGGGTTAAGCCGCACCTTTAAGCCATGTGTTTTTACGTCAATAGAAAAATTATCTGTAGTTAATCTCCTTGCCATTTCATTAACACTCTCAATCAAACCAAAATCTTTTAGTATAGACGGAGCAAGCTCAAATGAGATATTCCGGGTTTCGTTAATGGCCTGGTCAAGCAGGGAGTTTATATTGTTAAACTGTGCTGTTAAGGGATTGGTACGGTTATAATTCTGGAGGTTTAACCGGATGCCGTAAAGCAGCTGGGCTACGCTGTCGTGCAGGGTTTCGCTAATTCTTTTACGCTCTTTTTCCTGCGCCTGTAAAGCGGCATACATTATGCTTTTATTATGATCTGACCGAAGGATATCTGCTTCTTCCTGAAGCTTTTTCTTTTCGGTAACATCTATAATGATTCCTGCCAGGCGTGTAATATTGGTGTGCTGGTCTATTATATGGCCCCTTACTGCAATGTGTCTTAATCCGTTGTGCTCTAAAATTACCCTGAATTCAGTATCCAGGTCCCTTCTCTCTTTTACCGAATTTATAAGTGTACTTCTAAAGTTTTCGCGGTCTGCCGGATGAATCAGCTGAAAAAAGGTTTTGTATTTTCCATCAAACTCCCAGGGTTTAAAACCATAGATTGCATAACTGTTTTCGTCTAAAAAAATGTGTTTATTTTTCAGGTCTATCTCCCATGTTCCGGTAGCAGTAGCCTCCAGGATCATTTTTAAGCGCTCGTTGCTTTCCTGTAAATGTTGTTCGGCCTGTCGCCGCTTGGTAATATCAATAACAGCTATGTAAAATTGTATTTCACCTGTTACTTTATTAAGTATTCCGTTGCCCTCTAATTGTACATAATAAATTTTGCCTGTATCAGAGCTGATTTTTAACTGGCAGTCATGCTTAGTGTTAAAATTGCGCATCTTACGGATAAAGCTATAGAAAACGTCGTTTTCTCCACGCACTACATAATCCTGGAACCGTTTTCCCAGAATATCTGTTTTTGGTGTTTCGAGCATGTTCAGTCCCGTTTGGTTAACATCTTCTATAACGCCAAAATTATCTAATATAAAATAACCAATGGGAGCAAGGTCATAGAGGCCAGAAAATTTTGTTCTTTCAATTTCCAGGTAATCATGAGATAGTTTTAGTTCATCATTTTGCATTTCCAGCTCAATCTGGAAAACCTGGAGCTCATGCAGCAGCTCTTTAATCTCCATGTTGCTGTAATTGATATCACTTCTCTGGTACTTGCCGTTGATAATAGACTCAGCTTTTTTTCGGAACATGAGCAGCAGCTCATTATTTTGATATGATGTTTTACTCCGCCTCATTAACATTCCTTTCATTAATAGTGATTAAAATGATAAAGGCGCTGCAGGTTTCCTGGTCTATGGAAGGATGGCTTTTTATAAATAATTTTTTTATCCCTATAACGGGGAAATCATGTTGTAATGTTAAAGTATGGCTTTGTAACATGCTTTTTTCTAACAAGTCATCCAGCTTATTTGTTTGCCACTTGTTATGCACCAATTCCAAAAT
>JAQBOU010000253.1 GCA_028287865.1 Mucilaginibacter sp.
TGAACTGGCCATGCGGCTAGGTAATATCTTTACCATCTGCCGGAGCAAACAGCAGGCATTTAAGAGGCTGGCTATCTGGTATAATGACGTGGAGACGGCAGGTGTCGAATCATTTAAGACCGTTTCAAAGTCCATCGAAAACCATTACCTGTCTATTCTGAACTTCTTCAATAACCGAAGCATTGATGCTTCGGCCGAATCTTTTAACGCAAAGATAAAAGCCTTCAGAGCTACTTCCAGAGGCGTTAGAGACACCACTTTCTTCCTGTTTAGACTAGCTAAAATCTATGCTTAAAAGCTATTCCCCCAAGAATTCAACTTGATCCATAATCTATTAAAGTACAATCAAATAAGTTATATCTTAGCTACTTAATTTAATTAAAAATAGATAGGATAAGTTGACATAGTTGAATTTAGCTTTCTTGCCAGATTCGTAATTAACCAAACCGTAAATTTACATGAACGTTGATAGCTTGCTTGGATTTCTTTCGCCCTTATCCTTCTTAATTATAGGGGTCATGTATAGGTTCTCGCATAACGATAGATGGAGTAAAAATAAAAGACTGTGGCCGTACTTTATTATTGGTGGTTTATCATTGATGATTTTTAAAATCTTTAAATATTGGGTAATCATCTCCCAAATTATATCCCATTATTTATTTTAATATAAAGGAAGGTAAGTCAATGATTGAAAACTATGAAGATCAGCCAAGGTTTAAGGCGACTTGAACAGAAATGAATTATCGAGTCGGCAGCCCATCTTGTGATCCAATTGAATCACACTAACTATTTCAACCCACTGTAATCAATAATTAAAAGGGGGTTTTGTACCTCTTAACATCTTGCTTCCTGGCGCTCTTTTAAATTCTTTGTTTTGCCTTGAGCTCCAGGTAGCGGTTAATGGTATTGATGGTTAGGTTTTGCGGAGTGCTTAAAATAGACTGGATATTATATTTTGCCAGTTCTTTAACTATCAGTTTTTTATCGTAAGCAAACTTTTCGGCAATGGTTTTTATGTAAATTCCTTCCACATCGCCGGCAACGGTTTCACTTACTTTTTTAAGCTCGGTATTTTCAAAAAACACCACCAGCAATAAGTGGAACTTCGCGATCCGTTTTAAAAACGGAAGCTGCCTTTGCAAAGCCGACATACTTTCGTAATTCGTAAAAAACACCACGAGGCTACGCTGTTTGATTACGCTGCGAATGGTTGCATAAAGCAACTCCATGTTTGTTTCCAGGTAGCGGGTTTTCTCTTTATATAAAACCTCCAGTATTTTATTGATCTGCGTAGGGCGCTTATCGGCGGGTATTACGGCGCCTATTTTTTCAGCCACGGTGATCAGGCCCGCTTTATCTTCTTTTAGTAAAGCCACTTTTGATAATACCAGGCTGGCATTTATCGCATAATCCAACAGGCTCAGGCCGTCAAAAGGCATTTTCATCGCCCTTGATTTTTCAATTATGCAATATACATGCTGTGATTTTTCATCGGTGTAAGCATTGGTCATTAAATTACCCTGCCGTGCCGTTGCCTTCCAGTTTATGGTACGATAATCATCGCCCTGCACATAATTTTTTACCTGTTCAAATTCAAGGCTATGGCCCAGTCGGCGCATTTTTTTTATTCCAATGTCCGTCAAATTATTGGAGATGGCCATTAATTCAAACTTACGCATCTGCAAAAAAGAGGGGTAAACCGGCAAGGTCTCTGCCTGGTTAAAATTATACCGTCGCCTTACTAAGCCCAACTGCGATTTAACAAACACCCTGATAAAGCCAAATTCGTACTCGCCGCGTTTTGTAGGACGCAGAACATAATTGATGAGTTTGCGTTGGCATGGCTTTAAATCCGTTTTAAACCAGATGTCTCTTTTTTGAAACTGGAATGGAATTTCATCAATAATTCCAACGCTGATATTAAAAGGATACCAATTTTCAATATAGATGCCCAATTGATTATCATCACTGTTACTTAACCGTTCGGGTGCATGGCGTTTTGCAAACACACCTCTTTTAGTGCGATATAGCATCATCATATCGATAAAAGTGAGTAGCAGGAGCGTATAGAATACCAATTCGGGTATAATACCCAGCCACGGAAAAAAGAAACCGAACATAAACAGTACTACGCAGCAGCCAAGCCCTGTAAACAGCCGGTTAGTTAAAAACAGGTTTTTATAAAATAGGCTGAATATTTTTTTCACGCAGATATAATAATTAGACTTTGACCGGCTTTAAATTTTGGCTTTCACCTTATCTAGGGACTTCAATTTTTTGAATAAGCTGTGCTATCACGTCATCGGGCGTTACACCTTCCATCTCTTTTTCGGGGGTAAGCATAATCCGGTGCCTTAGCACGGGGGCTGCCACGTAAATAACATCATCAGGCGTAATAAAATCGCGGCCTTTAATGGCAGCTATTGCCTTTGCCGAATTTACTATAGCTAGCGAAGCACGCGGCGAGCCGCCCAGGTACAGCGATTTATTATTGCGGGTTTCGTGAATGATCTTAGCTACATAAATCAATAGTTTTTCGTCAACGTGGAGACCTAAAACCTGCTGGCGCAATGCAACTATCTCCCCTCCGGATAATACAGGCGTAATATCTTTAAGCTGATCGGTTGTTTTGTGCTGATGTTGCCTGGTAATAATGGCTATTTCCTCATCAAGGGACGGGTACTGTATTTCTATCTTAAAAATAAACCGGTCCAGCTGGGCTTCGGGCAAGCGATAGGTGCCTTCATGTTCCACCGGGTTTTGCGTGGCCAAAACGGTAAACGGCTCTTCCATTTTATAGGTTTTTCCATCTATAGTTAGCTGGCGCTCTTCCATCACCTCAAATAAGGCCGATTGTGTTTTAGCGGGCGCCCGGTTTATCTCATCAATCAGGATGATGTTACCGAAAATAGGGCCGTGTTTAAATTCAAAATCAGCAGTTTTTGGATTAAAAACCGAAGTGCCCAAAATATCCGAAGGCATCAGATCCGGCGTAAACTGGATACGTGAATATTTTGCTTCAATTGATTTTGCGATCAGCTTGGCCGTTAAAGTTTTGGCCACACCTGGCACACCTTCAATTAAAATATGTCCGTCTGCCAGTATGCCTGCAATAAGCAGGTCAATACTGCTATGCTGGCCAACAATTATTTTGGCAATTGTCGCCTTTATTTGTTCAACAGCAGTATTGAGCTTGCTAAGGTCTGTTCTTTGTTCAAATAATTCATCTTCCATATTTACCTGGATTTGATATAAAATTGTTCTATAAGTTTGTTTAATTCAATTAGTTCGTGATCAGTGATCCTGTCTTGTACGGTGATGTATTTAATATAATTAACCAGTTCATTTGCCAGCGAACGGTTAATATCCAATTTTGCCGTAAGCTTTTGCACAAATTCGTCATCCAGTTTATTGGTTTTTAACTGGTGCTCATCCCTTAGGTGTTCTAAAAAATAGAGGATCTTTTTTTGGGCGATATTAACATTGTTTCGCTTTTCGTAATAAACCTGCCCCACCACGTTAACAAACTCTAAGGTTGAATTGCTTAGTGGTTCAATAACCGGGATAATGCGCTGCCGGCGCTTCATTTCAAAAAGAACAAAGATCAATAAGCTAAAAATAGCAATATAGTACGCCCATTGTAATGCCGGGTTACTCAAAAATACCCGCATTGGTGAAGCATTCCCGCCATTACCCTGCGAATAATATTCGTCAACAACCAGCCGGTTAGTGCTTTTTATGAAAGACAATGCAGTGGCGGCATAAACGGCGCCCTGGTAATTGAGCAAACTATAATTACTGAAAGATTTTGGATTTGACATGAGGTATAACGATCCTTTGCCAAAGCTGTATTTTATGAAGTTAGCCTGATGATCCACATTTTCGCCGATTACAACTGTGTGTAACGTATCAAACTTACTAAAGTAAATACTCCCTGCGCCCTTGTCTAAGGTATACAGCTTTTTTGTATCTAAATTAGGATTAAGGAATCGCACAGGCATATTTTCCTGTTTTATGGTGTATTTATATTCTGTGCTGATGTCCAGATTTTTATTGAGCAAGGTCCCAAAATATTGGGCGGCAATAAAAACATCGTTACCCGCCTTTATATATTTAATAAGTTGCGTATAATCTGCTGTCGACAGCTCAATTTCCGGGCAGATAATCAGGTAGGACGACTTTGATATTGAATCTTCAGCAATTACATTGTAAACAGGCTGGCGGTAAGTGATTATTTGCGAGCCATGGAAAATATCGTTAAGGCGGTTATTTAA
The DNA here is from genome assembly GCA_028287865.1 of Mucilaginibacter sp. GTDB lineage: Bacteria > Bacteroidota > Bacteroidia > Sphingobacteriales > Sphingobacteriaceae > Mucilaginibacter. The sequence continues at coordinate 4,275 of JAQBOU010000253.1, forward strand.
AATATAAGTACCAAAAGGTATTTTGTCTTTACTGCTTAAAGTATTGGACCAGTCAATTTTTTTAGGCCGGTTTAACTGCGCAAGGATATAAATAAGAAGTATTACGCCGCCCACTATTAAATATAATTTCAAACTTTTCATGGCAGGCGATTTTTAAAGTTTTGAAATAGCTCGTTAATGCTGGTAAAAGCCTGCTTATCAATTAAAAAATTGCCGTACCAAGCGTATTCAAATTGCCTGGTAAGTAAACCAAAAATGTGTTTCTGTTCCGGGTCTTTTAATTCATACAAATAGGCAGCATTAGTTTTATCAATCTGCCAATGGATTAAATTATTATCGCTTAATTGTTTTAAGCATTTTAAATATTGTAACCGTACAGCAAGGCGGTAATTATGCTGAGCGGCTGCTTTTTCAATTTCATCATCGAAATTTATTTCATGAATATTTTCGAGTGATTCACTATATGGGACGTTTATTTTTTGGGCCTCACCGCGTAATATCCTGATTGCGTCAATACCGAGCGATTTAAATATTACGAAGATCAAAAGCGCCGCAGCGAGCGCTAAGAAAAAGTATTTTACAATGGTTCCTCCAAACGGAATGCGGTTGAAAAAATTAGAAATGGCGTTCCATAACCAATTCCAGAAAACCTCCCATACGGAGATCCTATCAGGAGAATTGCCATTGTATTTAAAATCTTTGTCGGCCTTAAACTTAGCTATAGCTTGTGCATTAAAAATTTTTACCTGAACTTTTGACGTATCAGGTTTAATTTTTGCAGGTTGTTTTTTACTAACGGCAAACGCTGTGCTTAACAGTAAAAATGTAAGCATCAGGGCAGCAGTAATAGTAAATAACTTTAGCATAAACTTAGTACTCTTCGGAAGGTAAAGTTGAATGGTCATCAGGATTTATACCTAACCTGGCTATACGATTGAGCAGGCCGGTGCCATTTTTCTCTTCTTCGAGGTTAAAATAACACAGGCATACTGCTATAGCAGGTAAAACATAGGCAAGTAACAATATATTCCGCAGGATGCTGAAAAGAATAATAAGTGGAGTGGTAAAACTGTGAAGCGAAAAAAACTTGCTCCCCATAGTGATACTGCTTATAGGGATACTGATAAGAGCACCTGCTACCCCAATTATTAATGACATGATGAATATCACACCAAATACAAGCCACCAATTATCTTTAATAAGCCTGAAGCTTTTGTTGAACGCATACCTGAATGAAGAATTCTCAATAACTATGATAGGGATAATAAGGTAAGTAATGGGTAACAGGTAAATTCCGGGAATTAAGCACAACATACATCCAATAACAATAATAAAAAATATCAATATGCCGCTTCCCATCACCCTAAAGAAATAGTATTTAAAATACCCCCATACTTCTGCCAAAGTGGGCGTGGTATTGTTTTTTTGCAGATAAACAGAAATGTAACACAGCGTAACCAGGTGAATAAACACCTGTGTAAATACCGTTATAAAAGCGTTTAACATGGCTGACAGCGCGTAGGATAAAGGCCTTGACGTAGTATTATTATAGGAGCTGGAACCAAATGTCTGCAACGAGGTGGTTATATTCATATAGGTAAACACTGTTGAAACAGTGCTTATCACTATAAAAAAACCACATATTATAAATAATGCTTTAAATAGTGGTTTAAAATTTTCCTTTAAAAAAATGAACGAGTCGTTGATGATCTGGCCAAAGTCGCGTAAATGTCTAAGTTCAATAGGTTGTTTCATTAATGTTGGGGTTATTGTGATTGATTTTTCGGTTTAGGTTTGCGGGATATAGTATTACATACCATATAATAAATGAGAGAGATAAAATTAAAATAGTAAGGCTGAGCCAAACAGGCATTTCGGTATGCCGGGTAACAAATCCCTCGAAAAAGGCAGCGGTTAAAAATACGGGTATCAGGCCAATTCCAATTTTTAATCCGTCTTTTGCGCCGTTTTTTACAGATACGATCCGTTTATATGTTTTGGGAAACAATAAACTGTTACCTAAGATTAGTCCGGCACCGCCTGCCAGTATTATAGCAGATATTTCCAGGGTTCCGTGCAGCCATATTACAAGTATAGACTGCCAGCCCAGGCCTTTGCTAAAAAAGTAATATTCAAATGATCCAAGCATAATTCCGTTAAGCATTAACTGGTAGATGCTTCCCACCGAAAAAATAATCCCCATCACAAACGTTATCAATTCAACCTTTATATTATTAAATGCTATCTGGACGAACATTAAAAATGGGCTGCCATGTTTATATACACCGAATGGATCGCCCTTTGCAATGTTTTCGTTGGTCTTGTTCATGTATTCGTCGCCTAATATCAGCCTGATAAAGTTATGATCGTACTTAGCAGAAAGCGCCCCCATCAGGCTAAATGCCATAAAAAACAAAAAAGAATACAATAAGGGTTTGCGATGTTTATAAAAAACCAGGGGCAATTCATGTTTCCAGAAAGTAATAAACCTGCTGGTTTTTTCTTTTTTGTTTTTATAGATGGTTTGGTGAAAGGTTGCGGCAAGTCCGTTTAAATATTTGGTTGTATTTGATTTTGGATAAAATGTTTTAGCATAGGCCAGATCGTCTGTTATGCTGATAAAAGATTCGGCAAGTTCATCAGGCCCCGCTGCTTTTAAATCCTCATAATCTTTCCACCTTTGGGTATTTTGTTTTATAAACAAAGCTTCGCGCATTCTGCGTTCTATTTTTCTTTAAAATTATCATAAAACTTTAAACTGCAACTATAAATCTCCCGAACAATTTTATATTTGTTTAAAGATGGAAATAATTACAGTACGCACCACTCAAAATATTGATATTGATTATGAAATAGGAGGCCTTGGCGAACGGATTTTGGCCTATATGATTGACCTCGGGATTTTTGTAGCGCTCAGTATAATAGGTGGTATTTTATCGGTAAGTTTATTCAACAATGGCGGCGGTATTAGCGTGTATTTTATTGTTATTGGCGTAATGCTGCTTTTTTATGACCTTGTTTGCGAAAGTCTTTTTAACGGACAAAGCCTGGGGAAAAGAATAATGAAAATAAGGGTGATCAGTTTAGATGGAACAAGGCCCAAATTCAGCCAGTATCTGTTACGCTGGCTTTTCAGGATAATAGATTTTTCACTTACCTCCTATTTGGCAGGGCTCCTCACTATCATATTAACAGATAACGGGCAGCGTATTGGTGATTTAGTTGCCGGAACGGCTATCATCAGAACCATCCCAAGGTCAACAATGAATAATATTATCTTCCATAACGTTGACGATAATTATCAGCCGGTATTTATACAATCAACTCAGTTAAGCGATCAGGACATAGCATTGATACATGAGGTAATTAATAATTATTTAAAAACCGGTAATAGCGTACTTGTTTACAATATGGCCGATAAAATAAGAGAGCATTTATCTGTATCGCTGCCGCCAAATATGAACAGCATGCTTTTTTTGCAAACCATTGTAAAAGATTATAGTCACCTTACCGCTCAGGCCGATGCTTTATAATGCGCATAGCCCCAAAGCTTAATGCTGTAACTAACAATAATAATTGCCACAACGCTGATATACAAAATATTCTTAATGGTGTGGTGGTTGTTTAAGCGGTACTTAATATCAAAAAGTAAGAAAGCGCACATTATTAAAACAGGAATTGTTGCAGGGTAAAGAAGGAGACTTTCCCTTAAATCTCCTTTTAATAAGGCAATAAAAGATCTTTGAAAGCCGCAGCCCGGACAATCAATTCCGAAAATTGATTTATAGGCACATGGCAGCATGTGCTTCTCCAGCCAATTTATCACCTCCATTGTCATCAGACGTAAAATCGTTTGTTATTGTTGATTCATATTGCTTAAGATACTTAAAGCGGTACCGCCCACTACAATAAAATACAATGTATATAAGCCACCAAGTACAGTACCTATAATAGACATAATAAAGCCTGCGTTTAATGAACTATACCCATCATAAAGAGCCGGATTTTCCCTGTAAAGCTTTCTTCCCCTGCCTGAAAGTGCTATTCCGATAATGCCTAAAATAAGGCCGACAAAGAAACAGCCAAATACTAATGAACAAATGCCAAGAACAAGTACTGCGGTTGCGTTTGGTAAAGTTTGTTTTTCCATTTTTTTAATTGTGATAAGCGGTTGATATGTAATGCAAAGTATAAATATTTTTTTATTTCAAGTGGCGTTTAATAATAAATTTTTCACAATTGCTATTTGTTCATTCATTATTAAATGGCCTCATTATGCGTAAGTTTGCCAAATGCAAAGAGAACAAATTTCTGTTTTTGATATGTTTAAAATCGGCATAGGGCCGTCAAGCTCGCATACGCTTGGCCCCTGGCGTGCTGCGCAGCAGTTTGTTCAGCTATTGGAAGAAAAGCAGGTATTAAATATTGTAGTACAATTAAAGATTTTATTATATGGCTCACTTGCCAAAACAGGTAGGGGGCATGGTACAGATATAGCGATACTGTTAGGCTTAAGCGGTGATGATCCGGTTACTTTTGAAGTTGACCAGGTTATCCCTAAAACAGAACAGATCAGGCAGTCGGGTAAATTATTGCTTACCGGTAAGCACGAAATTGAATTTTCTGACAATGACGATCTGTTATTCTTATTTAACGAAAGTCTGCCTTATCATCCCAATGCGGTAACCTTCCAGGCATTTTTAAGTAACGGAACAGCAGTTTCTGAAACTTACTATTCCATAGGCGGAGGATTTGTAGTGCATGAGGGCGGTCAGCATCATTCAAAAACTGAAGTTGATTTGCCCTTCCCGATAGAGACTGCCAATAATTTGCTGCACTGGTGTATTAAAACCGGGCTTAAAATATCGGAAGTAGTAATGGAAAATGAGCTTGCCTGGCGCAGCGAGCAGGAAACGCTTGTTGGGGTGCTGAATATTTTCAACGCTATGAAAGAATGCATTTACCGGGGCTGCCATACCACCGGTTTATTACCCGGCGGATTAAACGTAGCCCGGCGCGCAGCAAACCTTAATAGAAAGCTGGTGGGTAACTATGCTTATAACAATTTTGACGAATGGGTAACCGCAATCCGGAAAACGGGCAACAGCTTCCAGAATACGCTGGATTGGGTAAGCTGCTTTGCACTGGCGGTAAATGAAGAAAATGCATCCTTCGGCAGGGTGGTAACGGCACCTACCAACGGTGCCGCCGGCGTAATACCTGCGGTTTTGCAATATTACCTTGTTTTTTGCGATGGTTATACCAACGGGCGCATTGTTCAGTTTTTGTTGACGGCATCAGAGATTGGCAGCATATTTAAAAAGGGAGCTACCATTTCTGCCGCTATGGGTGGTTGCCAGGCGGAGATCGGCGTATCATCGGCAATGGCAGCAGCTGCGCTTACCGAGTGCTTAGGCGGTACGCAGCGCCAGGTATTGATGGCGGCAGAGATTGCCATGGAGCATCACCTTGGCATGACCTGCGACCCGATAGGCGGCCTGGTTCAGGTACCCTGTATCGAACGAAACACGATGGGCGCCATCAAAGCGATCACAGCTTCACAGCTTGCCCTGCAAACTAACCCTGATAATGCCAAGGTAAGTTTAGATGCCGTAGTTAAAACCATGTGGCAAACAGCATTGGACATGAATTCGAAATACAAAGAAACATCCGATGGCGGATTAGCTATTAACATACCATTGAGCTTGCCGGAATGTTAGACTGCTATTGGGTTGGCAGGACGTAGTATGAAATTTAGTAATATTTCATAAATAATTGAAATATAGTTATTTATATCATTTAATTCAAGTGTTCCACCCGTTCCAAACGTTCCGTCCCAAAAAATGGAACAATTCTTTCGCGCTTAGAAGTTTATTTTTATCCAGAATTTATCCAGAATTAATAATTAATTATATAAAAAAATCACCGTCATGAAATCAATTATCAAACCACTTTGCTTGCTGTTATTCAGCATAGTTATGATTGCACCAAACCACTTGTTTGCGCAGAAAAAAACAGGCTTTCACGTGCTGACCGACTTTCCTATCCATAGCTCAGGAGGGTGGGATTATATAACTGTTGATGGATCAACAAAACTAATATATGCATCGCACGGCACACAGGTAAATATTTTAAATGCAACAACCGGCGATTCAGTTGGTTATATTCCTGATACCAAAGGTGTGCATGGTATTGCTATCGCCCATGAATTTAATAAAGGCTATACCAGCAATGGCCGGGCAAATAATGTCACTGTTTTTGATTTGAAAACCAACCGGGTATTAAAAACGGTAGATGCAGGTACCAACCCTGATGCTATTTTTTATGATGATTTTTCGAAGAAAGTATATGCATTTAACGGCCGCAGTAAAGATGCAACCGTAATTGATGCCGCTACCGATGCCGTGGTTGCAACCATACCTTTAGGCGGCAAACCGGAAACAGGTGTATCAGACGGTAAAGGAAAAGTGTTTGTTAATATTGAGGATACAGGAGAAGAAGTTGAAATTGATGCAGCTACTTATAAAATACTGAACAGGTGGAAACTTACCGGGGGCGAAGAGCCGTCGGGTTTGGATATTGACCGTAAAACTGAACGCCTGTTTATTGGCTGCGGCGGCAATCAAACGATGATCGTTTTAGATGCAACCAATGGCGCCATATTAGGTAAGTTCCCGATTGGAAGATGTGACGGGATGGCTTTTGACCCCGAATTAAAACTGGCTTACAGCTCAAACGGCGAAGGCACCATATCCGTAGTACGCGAAGTAAATGCAAACAAATTTGAGTTTGTAGAAAACATTCCTACCGAAGCAGGTGCAAGGACTATAGGCATTGATGTTTATTCGCACAAGCTATATCTGCCAACTGCCCAAATGAAACCCGTTGAACCCACTGCCGAAAATGCGCATCCAAGGCCACAGCAAATTCCCGGTACCTTTCATATCGTGGTTGTAGGTAAGTAATTAAATAAACTTTTATATAATGCCCGGCTCACAAAGTCCGGGCATTTTTGTTATTGGTATCCGAAGAGAATTACACAGGCATAATTTATTATATGATATTTGGCAAATACCGGAAAAAAGTTACCTACTATGTGCTCGGCAGCATCATTGCCGGATTTATTTTACTCACCATACTTGTACTAGCTTTCCCCCATTCATTTATTGACCTCGAATTTTCGCAGGAAGTACAGGAAGATCAAAACCCACTATTAGATACTTTGATGAAGCTGGTGAGCTGGTTTGGGTATTTCCCCGGCTCTGTTATCATTGTGCTTTTGGGCGCATTGCTTTTCTTTATTTTTAAATACAAAAGGGAGGCTTTGTTCATATTAATAACTTCTGCTTCAAGCCTGGTAACTACCCTGATTAAAATGCTTGTTAACCGGCCAAGACCAACAGAGCCATTAGTTAGGATAGTTCAAAAAGTTAATCAACAAAGTTTTCCGAGTGGGCATGTGGTTTTTTATATAGTTTTTTTTGGATTTATAACGGTGCTGATGTACCGTTTAAAAAACATCCCTAAATATATCAGGATACCGGTTGCCGTAATATCCATGCTGTTGATCTTTACAATTCCGTTTTCAAGGATCTATCTCGGCGCTCATTGGTTTTCGGACGTGCTGGGCGGTTTCCTGCTGGGGTTGCTCTGCCTGTACTTGCTTTGTTTTTTCTATTTCCGTAAAGCTGTTAAATAGATTGATGGTCTTAAACAGGCAAAAATGAAACGCCTTTTGGGAATAGTAAGGCCATTATTGTATTTTAGCAGGCTAAGTGAGCGAAGAATCAAATAACCAAAAAACACCCCGGCAGTTAAGAATAGCCTGTGCAATATTCTATTTTATTTCGGGTTTTGGATATTCCACCTGGGCTTCGCGGATCCCTACAATAAAACATCAATTGCATTTAAATGATGCACAATTGGGCGCTGTTTTATTCGCCTTGCCTGTTGGCTTAATGCTTACCATGCCGCTTACCAGCTGGTTGTTAAGCAAATATAGCAGCCGGGGCGTTATGCTTTTCGGTTCGCTGTTTTTAAGTGTGATATTAGTTTTTATAGGCTTTGCCAATAGCATGTGGCAATTAATATTGGTACTGCTATGTTTTGGCTCAGCCCGTAACCTCATGACTTTGTCTATCAACACACAAGGGGTAGCAGTGCAGGCATTATACACTAAATCTATTATGGCCACCTTTCATGGGATCTGGAGCCTGGCCGGTTTTGCCGGGGCCGCATTTGGGCTGGTTATGGTGTATTTTAACATTGCACCCAATTATCACTTTGTGTTTGTAAGTGCGGCGCTAACTTTATTTACCTTTTATTTTATCAAGGATACCTATTATCAAAAACCAATAAAACAAGGCCGTAAACCGGTATTTTCATTACCCGACAAATACCTTGTTAAGTTTTCGCTTATTTGTTTTGCTTGCATGGCCTGCGAAAATACCATGTACGATTGGAGCGTCCTCTATTTTCAAAAGGAAGTAAACCCTGATAAAACAATAGCCACTGCGGCCTTCGTAATTTACCTGGTAGCCATGACCACAGGCAGGTTTTTTGGAGATAAATTGGTTACCCGGTTGGGAATTAAGATGGTATTAAAATTTAGCGGCCTATTTATTTTTTGCGGATTAGCAATAGCGGTTGCCCTGCCATATACTTTTACTGCCGCGTTTGGCTTTATACTGGTGGGTTTTGGCGTATCCTGTATAGTGCCGATGATATTCAGTTTGGCGGGCAGGTCGAAAAGCATGAGCAGGTCGTCGGCGCTGGCATCTATATCAACTATAGGATATTTAGGTTTTGTGTTGGTGCCTCCTTTTGTCGGCTTTATAGCGCAAACGGCAAGCTTGCGGTGGTCTTTTGGCATTATTGCCCTGTTTGGGGCCTTAATTGTTTTCCTGGTTTCAAAAATCACCACAGATCATGAAGAACAAAACACATCTCCGGTTATTATTGCTGATATGGAATAATTAGTTCAACTAAATTATAAGTTATCAATAGTTATTGCGTTATCTTCACAGATGCGTACCCTTAAACTTATCACGAGGTTTTATGGCGGGATATTCTTAGGGAATTTCCTGGTAACGCTTAGCTGTATCTTTTTATTTCTGCACGCAGGTCATGATGCATATAAAATAATCGGCATTTTATTTTGGTATAAAGTGATCACTATAATCATGATATTTTATACTGCCGATCATTACAAAAAAAACGAGCTTTATTATTATCAGAACCTGGGTATTTCAAAATTAAAATTGCTGATAACTACTTCAATTTTTGATTTTTTGCTTTGGCTGGGAATAATATGGATACAATTATTGATAGGCATTCCGGCATATTTATCCAACCTGTTCCTTTGGTCGGTTTTATTGATCCATTTATATCTCTATACCAGAAAATGATCCATACCCTTGAAGCAGATGGAATTGAACTTGATTTCGGCTTAAGGCGGATTTTATCAGACGTTTATTTAAAATGTGAAACCGGTAAAATTACCGGCCTGCTTGGCCGCAATGGGCAGGGAAAAAGCTGTCTGATGAATATTTTGCTGGGTAATTTGCAAACTGCCAGCAATTCTGTACGATTTGATGGTAAAGTGATCAAAAAAGCAAGTAAAAGGTCTGATCTGCTGTTATATCTTCCTCAATTTAATTTTATTCCCAAATCACTTAAAGTTAAACAGGTGCTGGATGATTTTCAGTTAAATTATGCTGATTTTGAGAACAGGTTTCCCGAGTTCAAGGGGCGGCAGCATGTCAAAGTAAATTCTCTTTCCGGCGGGCAATGGCGCACCGTAGAAATTTATATCATAGTAAAATCGCCTTCGTTATTCGCCATGCTCGATGAGCCTTTTACGCATCTAAATCCTATTCAGATAGAAAAAATAAAAGAATTTTTGATGGAAGAAAAAGCTAACAAGGGTTTTTTAATTACCGACCATATGTACAGCCATTTACTTGATGTAAGCGACAACGTTTATTTGTTAAAAGATGGCAAAACACATCCTGCAAAAACCATAGCCGACCTTGAGTATTTAGGTTACCTGAATATTGGTGTAAGAGACTAGTAATCCAGTTCCTGGCAGTTATAACCTGCTGTTTGTATCAGTGATTCTATGTACCTTGGCGAAATATTGCTGCCCTCTATTCTTAAAATATTATCGCAATCGTCCAGGTCAAAATTCCATTGCTTTATAGCCGGAACAGCGGTTAACAAGGGTTTAACCTCGTCAACCTGTTCGGGCTTTTCAATACTTGTTGCAAATACTAATATTTCCATTTTATGAGGTATTAAATCGATAGTCCGGTAGCAGGTCAAAAGCCTAATTAAGTCCGCCAATAATTCCTGGCTTCAAACTGTCAACTAAACACTTTTGGCATTTATTATTCAGCGGCCTTTTCAGTATCCGTAGCAAAGTTATCCCATTTGGTTTCAAACGGATGCTTGTTATCATTCCCCCATTTATCCCAGTTACAGCCGTGTTTGGACAGGCGTTCTTTAAACTTTTCCTTTTCTTCGGGACTCATGTTTTTAAACCGCTCGGCCATACGCTGCTTCATCCATGGGCCTCCGCTGCCCATCCTGCCTTTACCAAAGCCGAACAGTATTTTGCATAAAACAAATATGCCCATGGCCTGCCAAAAGTTAATAATGCCAACATGGAGTATTTCCGGCAACAAATAGTTCCACAAATTCATCACCACAAAGCTGATGAGCGACAGGAAGGCGGCAACTGCCAATGGAATAAAAATAAATCGCCTTTTATAAAAAAATGGTCTCATGTTTTTAATTTTTAATATTCTGTAATTTCTAAATACAATTGTTTAAGTCTTTTGCGCAGGTGCAATACCGCATAACGTTTGCGCGATACCAGCGTTTGCACATTTTCGCCGGTGCGTTCAGCTATCTCTTTAAATGAAATATCTTCCAGCTCCTGCCATATATATACCTGTCGTTGTTCTTCGGGTAATTCATCCAGTGCATAAAATAATTGCTCCCAAAAAAGGTTGCGCAGGTATTCGGTTTCCGGCGTGTTTGCTTCCGTCATCAGGATGGCTTTAAAGTCCGGCGCTTCGTCGTCATCCTCATCGGTAACCATATCATCCAGCAAAGTTTCTGTATGCTTTTTATGTTTATCCAGTATCTTATTGCGGGCCACGCGGTATAACCATGCCCCGGTTTGTTCAATAGGTTCTGAATTGATTACCGAGCTGAACTGGTACCAAACATCCTGCAGAATGTCTTCGGCATCGGCATCATTTATAACCCTTCGCCGTATAAAGCCCAGCAAGTTTTTACCATACGAGCTTATTGCTTGCAGGATGGTCTTGTTTTTTTCTTCGGGCATTCCAGCGGTTATCAATGTATTGTTGTTTAAATATAAAGACGATTGTGAAATACGAACATTTTAAATGATTTAACTTTTTTGTGAAACAGGTTGATTAAGCTAAATTGCAAAATGAATAACAGTTACAAATAACCCAATGACGAATGCCACAATGACTATTGGCCAATGACCACTACCCAGCTAAACCGTATTAATTATTTTAACATCCTGGCCATGCTGTTGGCTTCGTGCCTGGCTTTTATTGTCCCTTTTGAGTTGTTTTTGTTATCCTATGCCATACTAGGCCCGGCACATTATTTAACTGAAATTTCCTGGCTTAAAGGCAAACGGTTTTTTACCTTAAAAAAATACGATTATCTTATTATCACACTTGTTATCGTCGCCTCTCTGCTGTTAAAATTGCCCTACGCCAACATTATTTATTATACTTTCGGCTTATCATTTATTTTATTAGTTGTAAAAGATCAAATTAATCGCCTGCTGGCTTTTATTATACTGGTTGCTGCAGGTTACTTTTTGCTTTCGCATAACCTGCTGCGTACAATTTTTGGCCTGTACGTACCTACACTTATCCACGTATACGTGTTTACAGGCGCGTTTATGTTATTTGGAGCTTTGAAAGACCGAATTGTTTCAGGCTATATTGCATTATTTGTCTTTTTAATGTGTCCGTTGTTGCTTTGCTTTTTATTTACGTCCGCCAACAGCATTGCTACCTCATGGGCGATTCATAGCTACAGGAGTTTTTCGCAGCTAAATACTACTACACTACGCAATCAATCTATTAATATTTATACTAACCAGGCCAGTATCATTTTAACGCGCATCATCGCCTTCGCCTATACCTATCATTATATCAACTGGTTCAGCAAAACGCGGATAATCAACTGGCATCGCACTACCATTACAATGGGAGTTGTTTTAGGATTGATATGGCTTTGTTCAGTTGCATTATACTTTTATAATTACCGCCTTGGCATTAAATGGCTTTTTATACTTAGCCTGATACACGTTATACTGGAATTTCCGCTTAATCACCGGAGCTTTATCGGGATAGGGCGGGAGTTGAAATTTAAGTTGAGTAAATAGATTAGGTAAGTTTGAATAGATTTTATTAATTTTCAGCAACCGACCACTAAGCAATTGAACTGAATATGAAATACAATACCAAGCTTGCAGACCGTATCAGGGAAGCATTAGTTCACTTACCTGATGTTGAAGAAAAAGAAATGTTTCGTGGCGTGTGTTTCATGGTAGATGGGAAGATGTGCGTTTGTGTTAGCGGGGATGAAATGCTTTGCCGTATAGGAGCTGATGCAATGGAAACAGCACTGGAGGATAGCAACTGCCGCCAGATGATAATGAGAGATAAACCCAATAAAGACTTTGTATTTGTTAGTGAACCGGGTTTTTATAGACAAGATGATTTTGACCGCTGGATAAAACTTGCGCTGGCATTTAATCCAAAAGCAAAAGCGTCGAAAAAAAAGTGATTAGAGGTTAGAGACCGGAGATTAGTAAAAGTTTAAGCCAGGTTATACAATAATTCCTTAATCTATCCCTAAATATTCTTTTTGCTTTATTTCAACCAGCCCGGAAGTTTGGTCGCGTCTGAGGTAAATACTAACGTGGTAAAAATTATTATCATACAGATAAATATTGTTGGTTGCATCCTCGCCTCTGAATTTTAACTCCAGGCCGTATCTTTTCACCTGGCTTATCATATTAAGAATATATAGCGGATCATTGGAGGTGTAATTTACGGTTCTCAGTATCGCGCCATCTAACAACTTGGTATACCCTCCCACATTTATTTTTTCGGAGTTAGCTTTGGGGCCAATACTTTTAAAATACTCCATTTCCTGCCCGTTAACATCCATGGTATAATCCTGCCTGAAAGCTTTTCCCTGCATCAAATTGTCAAATACCTGCCTGTTGTTGAGGCTTGTTAAGTAAATGAGGTCATTAAATTTTATACTTTGACAATATACTCCTGAATAGCAAACAAACATTGTGGACAAAAGGAAAAGGCATTTCTTCATAAATAATTTATTCAATCTTCTCTCAAATATACCTTTAATTATTGACTCAAGCCCCTGGATGATAGGTTTTTTCCGCGTGTTCCAATACGTCTTTTTTGTAAAAAAGTACATCTTTAAACTTACCTTCAATATACATGCCAGCCTGGTCTGTATAGTGTTTTGAAGCAGGATCGAATGATTGACCGCCCGTTATCACGGTTTTTGCCTTAATATGGGAACCAAATTCCACGGCAGCAATAAAGCTGTTACCCGAATATCCATACCTTTTTTTGGTATTCATAGTGCGGCTCTGGAAGGATGGCAGCTGTCCAAATGCCGATGACGCCAGTCCAACAGGTAAACTGGATGCATCGTCATTAAAAGTAGCCCCATCTGCAGGGCGCTGGTAACGGTTTATATCTCCCCATGCAACGTCCCATTTTCCGTATCGCTTTTGAATACTATTCAAAGATTCAACAAGCAGGCCGAGTAGTTTTTTATCATTAATGGTTTGCATCAGGGTATTAACCCGGTCAGTTTGATAGGTGCTTTCTTCAGTAGTTTTTGCCGGCGGTAATTCCCGCATCACGAGTGTGCCCCATTCAATAGCCACTGTAGTAGCCACGGAATTAGCTGAGGTATTTTTATCCCATTGCTGTAAAGCTTTTATTGGTTTCCAAAGCAATTGTTTAATAGAATCCGGAGCTGTGTTATACGCTTTTAACAATGGCGGCAGCATTACGTCAAACGCTGTAAGGTAATGGTCGTATCCTTTGGTTATTAACTCATCCAGTGTGATATTTTTGGCATTGCTCAACAGCCTGATAGCATTTAAGGCGCGGTAATTTTGTCCGTTGGGAGCCATATACGCCGGGTATTTACTTTTATCTGGACTGCTCTCGCCCGATGAAGTAAATGGCGTTGAATTGCAATTTTCAATCCAGCCGGCAGCCGGATTATAAACATGTACTATTTGATTTAAAGCATGCAATCCCTGCCATTCTGTTGCAGCGATGCTGCCATCCACAGGTAAGGTCCAGTCTAATTTTGGATCGCGCCGGGGCATAAAGTTACCATACCAAAAAGCAATGTTTCCCTGGTCATCAGCATAAACCGTATTATTAGTAGCGTTTGAGAGCAGGCTCATTGCTTTTTTATATTCTTCAAACGTATTGGCTTTGGTAATAAGCCACGATTCAAGCAGGGCATTGTACGAACGATTGTTTGCTTTAAGTGCCAGCCATTTTCCTTCGCGGCTGCCTAACACCGGTCCATGATGCGTGTAATAGCCGGTAATTGTTTTTTGCAGCAATTGACCGTCCTTTTTAACATTAATGAGCAATTTGCGGGTGGTTACCGGCCTTAATGATCCGTTATATTCATAAAACCATTTTCCATCTTTTTTTGATACCTTTTCGGCATAAAGGTCACCTACATCGGCATTACTGCTTGTATGCATCCAGCCGCAATGCTGGTTAAAGCCCTGGTAAACAAAAAACTGGCCCCAGGTAACTGCACCGTAAACATTAAGCCCCTCATCACTTACCATCTGCACCTCGCTGCGAAAATAAAAAGGAACATGCGGATTAATGTACAATAAAGCATGCCCCGTTGCAGATTTTGACGGGGCAATAGCAAAGCCATTGGAGCCTGTTTCCCGGTCATCTGTGCCTGGTTTGTAAACCGCTCCCAGGCTTTCCACATCACCGCCATAAAAGCTGCGTGTTTCATTTAAATTTATGCCGCCCGTAACCGTTGCAGATACGCTTCCGTCCGTAAACATTAATGCGAACCATGGCTCAAAATGGTGAAACACGGTGGGTTTAACCTCCGGATGCTTATATAAATAATAGTTTACTCCGTCGGCGAAAGCATCCATTAATTTTTTAAACGACGGGGCACTTGCCTTATACTCTTTAATGGCATCGGCAGTATCGGCTATCAATTGTAATTGCACATCGGTGTAAAGGCTTTTCTCGCCATCAATTGTTGCTTGTTTGCCTAACTGATATAAATAGTTTTGTTCAATACCTTTAAAATTGTCTTCACATTCAGTATACATCAGCCCAAAAACAGCATCGGCATCAGTTTTTCCGTATATATGAGGTACGCCCCAATTATCACGTACAATTGTTACCGTCTGCGCTTCCCGCTTAAGCCGTTCAGCTTCCTTTGCCGTATATTTTTGTGAAAATGAAAATAGCGGTATTAACGTTAGTGTCCAAAATAATCGATTTGTCATTGTAACAACAATTTTGCTAAATAATTTGTAAATAAATGCGCCTTTCTATGCATTTTTTTTAGTTAAGTGTTAGTTTTGTATTTCTGAATGCAATATAGATTAACACCCGGCGTTTCGCTATAAGTTCAACAACTAATATAGCTGAAAAGACACAAACGGGGCATAAGTTTCTTATAATAACCCAATAAAATGAAATTAAATTTATTGGCCCGCCGGGTTGATAAATAAAGAGCTTGGGTAATCTTAAACATGTTATCTGAGATTTAGTTGATCAACATTATTTGAATGATGTTGTGTGCGTTCCGGGGTGAGATACGGAACGCATTTTTTTTGGTGCTGATTTAAAAAATATAACAAACATTTTAGACGTTAATAGTATTATAAAGAGTAAAACCAATTACTTATGAAATATGCATTCATCATCGGCTCAAACGCTTTTATAGTACCCAAGGGTATAATATATTGCGGTAATAGGGAAAACGAAAGAATATTTTTACAGGTTAATTCTATTTATCACGATACAACTGAAGGATCATTATTAGATATTGATGTTAATATTAAAGATACCGATGGCACTCCTGTTATTATTATAGCTAATCAAGCTGTTACAGGTGCTCCTTATTCGATAAAAAAACAACGGGACAGTATAAAAATTGTAAGATCAGATGGTTCAATGATCATCCACGTACACCAGCTTGATGACGAAGCCGCAATGGCCCTCGAACATAATATTGTTGCTGAACTTGAGGTACATGCCCCGATAGCCGTTATCAGGATAAGCGGCGAATTCATGGTTGATTCTCTTCATATCAGTGCCGAAAATGAGAAGCTGTATATAAATAGCAACGGTTATGCTACGTCGGCAATGGTTGGTAAAAATAGGCTGACATTTACTTCAGCCGGAGTGGTATTGTAAGCATAGTCGCTGGCTCATGATAACAAGAACTTTGAAACATTCATAGCACATTACCTGTGAATGCTGTTTTTATATTGCGCCATCACCAGTAATACCATTCTGTTATAAGTAGCAAGTCCTTGTGGCTGGTTATTAGCCTTCAAAAATCTATCATAAAAAATACCGCTCAACTCATCAATTTTGCTTTGATAAGAGCGCCAATAGGCTCTTTCATACACGAAATCTTTATGAACAGCGACAGATATCCGGGGTTTTAATTCTTTATTTGCCAGGCTATCCCGGTAATAAAGTGCATGCATAAATTCGTCGACAGCGAGGTGATAGGCAGAATAGCGCAGCAAACGGTCGTTTGAACCAATTCCGGCCAGGTAACCTGCAAAATCAGCTTCATCCTCGGCGCCATAGCCCATTTGGTGCGACATTTCATGGCAGGCTATTACCGGCCTGTTAAAAACCGGCACCTGGTAATTGATCTGGGCTTCGCTGGTAAAAGGGTTATAGTATCCGGAGGTTCCGATGTAATTAAGTAAAAGTGTTAATATAGAGGGTTTAATGCCCGGGCTGTATGTTCGGAAATTAACAGAATCATTTGATAGCTTATTGATTGCCCTTACCGCAGTTTGGTATATGACGCTGTTATCTTCTGACAGATCTGCCTTTGTTAAGCGGGCACGACATGCATTAGCACTGTCGATGATGATGGATGCTTCCGCTTTCAGCTCTGCGGTTGTATAGCTGGTATCACAGAGCCTTAAACGCTCGCCTGCTGATGGCCGGAAATAATTCATACCCCAAAAAAGGTAAAAAACCAATATAACGCTTTGTATTCTTATTGCTATTCCGAGCAAAAATATACCGGCCTCTTTAAACTCCTTTTTTACAATAAGTTTTATGAATTTAATAAAAGCATAAATAATATACGCTATAGCTGTTAAATACAATATATCACCTGCACTAAATGGGAAAATGTTAAATACAGGATGCAGCAGCCGGCAAATTACCAGATAAAAACCTTTGGAATAATACTGCTCAACCACGTGCGGATAGGAGGCAAGCTGCATCAGCAAAAAAATAGCTAATGCAAGAGATATAATAATTATAAGCCGTGTTACTAATAATTTTTTACCTCTTTTATTTAACATTACACAGGTGTGGAATATGCTGATGTGCAAATATGCAGATTAGCAAGGGTGCAAAATTAACGAAGCCGTTTTATAATTACCGATGGCACGCCAATATTTTCCTTGTATTTTCTAACGACCTTTTTTGCCAATGGCCAATTTTAGAAGAATAACTCTTAGAACGATTGTTTTCAACATATCTTATTTTAAATCCGTCGATATGAAAAACTGTCATTTTAATGCGTTTGCACTGTACAAATGCGATGTAAAGGAAAATTATCCTTCTTTTGTGTTTTTGTTAATAATATCAAACGGGATTTTGGTATCCGCATAAACCTGCCATAATTTAATTTTACCGTCCTCAATAACGGCCTTCCAGGCCGACGGCAGGCGCCAGTAGTTTTCATTATTTGCCGTTTTTAAACCTTTAAAAGTCCCTTCGGCAAATCCAAAAGCGACAACAATATCGCCATTTTCAAATAATTCGACTATTTCAATTTTATAATCAGGGAACCATTGAAAATAACCGGCCCAGCCAGCCTTCATTTTATCTTTACCGGCTACCGTATTTCCATGCGCATCAACAAACAAATGGTCATCGGCCATGAGAGAACAAATTTTATCTGTTTCATGTTCATTGATTGCCCTGGCAAAGTAATACACAATTTGCTTATTCATGATCTAAGGTTCAATTTATAACAACCAACCTGTACCCGGAGGGACAGGTTGGTAAAATAGTAAGGCTATAAAGTAAAAATATATAATTATAGTGTTAGTTAAAAATTTCATGAAATTAACCTGTATTAAAATGAATAAATCGTAATCTAATGTTAATTTAAAATCATTATTACACTAATAAGTTGCAAAGGCTTTATAAATTCACTAAATAACCGTACCTTTGCGCCAAAATTAGAGGCGCATTTAAATGCAAAAAATAAGAAATATAGCGATCATCGCACACGTTGACCACGGTAAAACTACTTTGGTTGATAAGATTTTACACGCTTGCTCTATCTTCAGAGATAATGAGTCAACAGGTGAACTGATACTGGATAATAATGACCTGGAACGTGAACGTGGCATTACCATTGTTTCCAAAAATGTTTCAGTAAGGTATAAAGACGTTAAGATCAACATTATTGATACCCCCGGTCACGCCGACTTTGGCGGTGAAGTGGAACGCGTATTAAAAATGGCTGATGGCGTATTATTATTATGCGATGCTTTTGAAGGCGCTATGCCTCAAACCCGTTTCGTAACACAAAAGGCTTTGGCATTAGGCTTAAAACCAATTGTTGTTGTAAACAAGGTTGATAAAGAAAATTGCCGCCCCGAAGAGGTTTACGAACAGATATTTGAATTGTTTTTTAACCTTGAAGCTACAGAAGATCAACTGGATTTCCCGGTTATCTACGGTTCATCAAAACAGGGTTGGATGAGCACCGACTGGAAAGAGCCTACTGATAATATTTTCCCGTTGATGGATGCGATCCTTGCAAACATTCCGCCGGCGCCTATCAGCGAAGGTACTTTGCAAATGCAGATCACTTCGTTGGATTATTCTTCGTTTGTGGGTCGTATTGCTATCGGTCGTGTTGCCCGTGGTACTATAAAGGAAAACATGCCGGTATCATTGGTTAAACGCGATGGTACCATACAAAAATCAAGAATAAAAGAATTATATACTTTTGAAGGGCTCGGAAAGGTAAAAGCTACCGAAGTAAGTTCGGGAGATATTTGCGCCGTTGTGGGTATTGAAGGTTTTGATATCGGCGATACCATTGCCGATTTTGATAAACCGGAACAACTGGAAGTTATACATATTGATGAGCCTACCATGAACATGTTGTTCACCATCAATACTTCACCATTTTTTGGTAAGGAAGGTAAATTTGTTACTTCGCGTCACCTGCGCGACCGTCTTTACAAAGAGATGGAAAAAAACCTGGCGCTTAAAGTTGTTGAAACCGATTCGCCGGATTCATATCTGGTTTACGGACGTGGCATTCTTCACTTATCTGTGTTGATTGAAACCATGCGCCGCGAAGGTTATGAATTACAGGTAGGTCAGCCACAGGTTATCGTCAAAGAAATTGATGGGGTTAAATGTGAGCCGGTTGAAACTTTGATAGTTGATGTACCCGGAGAAGTTGCCGGTAAGGTTATTGAGCTGGTTACCCAGCGCAAAGGCGACCTGCTGGTAATGGAGCCAAAAGGCGATTTACAGCATTTGGAATTTGAAATCCCTGCCCGCGGTATCATCGGCTTGCGTAATAATGTACTTACTGCAACAGGCGGCGAGGCTATTATGGCGCACCGCTTTAAATCTTACGAGCCATGGAAAGGTCATATTCCAGGTCGTTTAAATGGTGTTTTAGTATCAATGGATACCGGTAAAACAACCGCTTTTGCGATTGATAAATTACAGGATCGCGGTCGTTTCCATATTGATCCGGGAGTAGATATTTATGAAGGACAGGTGTTAGGTGAGCACATCCGCGACAACGATTTAGTAATTAACCTTACCAAAGGCAAGCAGTTAACCAACATGCGCGCCTCAGGTAGCGATACCAATGTGCGTATTGCACCGGCTGTTAAATTTTCGCTGGAAGAATCAATGGAATACATACAGGCTGATGAATACATTGAGGTTACGCCTCAGAGTATCCGTATGCGTAAAATATTCCTTAATGAAAACGAACGGAGAATTAATGCCAAGAAGTTTCAGAACCAGTAATTAAAAAAGAAGCAAGAAGTCAAGAGCCAGGAATCAAGATTCGTTTATCATGATTCCTGGCTTTTTTATGTGATCTTATTTCTTATATCCTGGCTTGGCTCTGCTGCCTTTTCCAAAATCTCCAGTATCCCTTCATTTTTAAAAATAAAAAATCCAAGTGTTTCTTCAGAGACACCTTTAAGCAATCTATATTTAAACACAGGTTTTCCGTCTTCAATTTTTGAAGCAAAATAATGGAATGATATATTCGGGATATTTGTAAGTTCCGAAGCAATTTCAACTATATGGGTGGAAATTAAAAAGGCACTATTCCTGATATTCGCCAAGGCTTTTATAGTGGCAAGCGATGAGTCATAGGCATCTTTAACATTTGTACCCCTGAACAATTCATCAAATATGATGAACAAATTACCGTGTTCAAGTATCTTTAGGGCAGTTTCCTTCACTCTTTTTACTTCGCTGTAATAGTGGCTGTAACCATTACCGATATTATCCGAAAGATTTATAGTGGTGATCAATCCGTTGAATACGCTGGTTTGCATATCACCGGCCGGTACAGGAAAACCGATATGTGCCAGGTATACAGCTACACCCAACCCCCTTAAAAATGATGATTTACCTGCCATATTTGCGCCGGTTAAAAATACCAGGTTCTGTTCCTGATCAATTAAAATATCATTCTTAACCGCGCCTTTAATACAGGGATGAAATAAGCCATTTATCTTCACATAAGATTGCCTTTCAGTACAATATTCAGGAAAACAAAAACCATTATTGGAGGCTGCCTTTGCTGCTGCAGTGTAAACATCCAGTTCATAAACAATATTTATTGCTGACCTTATACTTTGTAATTCTGTTTTTCTGAACAGCTTGTCATAATAACATAACTGGATATAGTTTAACTCTTTACCCGGATTATAATGAATTATTTTTTCTATTTCTTTCTTTGAAAACAGCTCATTTAAAGTATTAATAATAGTACTTATATGTGCAGGCAATTCTTTATTAGTGAGTTCATTACAAAAACCGTATAGCGTTTTTACCAATTTAAAAACATCACTTATACCCTCACTTATTACATATTGATCGTTATTCGAACTGAATTTATACCGGATTCCTTTTGCAATGACATCGATAAAATTTGTTGCTAATGCCTGTGTATTAAATGCCAGGTAATGTTCTATAAAGTCGAGGCTCCTTTTGTTAACGTCAAGGTTTAACGGGTTTTTATAAAAATATTTAATGGAATCACGGCGGGAGGTAAGCACATTGATATCGGCAGATGGGGTTTCCATCATTTGGATCAGTTTCTTTTTCCCTCCTATCGTTTTTGCAATATCGAAAAAAGTAAAAATTGAAATTCCGCTGGCAGCTTCATTAAAAACTTCCAGATCATTAATAGTTTGTCTGTCGATCTCGAAAAAAGCCATTGAGCAGGTTTAAAGATTAATCATTTGTCCGTTTATTCTTCAGCCAATACCAACCCAAATTAAAGGCAATCACAAAATGATTTAAAACGGTTGGGATTAAACCATAGTATCGCTTCATGATATTAAACCGCTCTGTTAAGCTCTGTTTATGCCTGCTTTTTGACATCCCCCCAACCAGGTACCTGGCCACATACCGGTTTACGTTTACAATTTTTTTAGCCTTCCGGGCTGCGCGGATGATCCAGTCGATATCTGCACTTAGCTGGTATCGTTTATCGTATGGCTCCGTTAGCGTACGGCGGATATAAATAGCCTGGTGACTAACGCTCATGCCATATTTAAAACTGCGCCAGTTAAATTGGCCCGGCGCCTTATGGCGGCGTTGCCCAAGGCTTCGGCCTTCGGCGTCAATCATCTCCGTTTCACCATAATAAATATCAGCACCAGGAGCCGAAGCAAATACCTGCTCAACAGTGTCTGTCGCATAAAACGCATCGCCCGAGTTCATAAAAATAATGTAGTCGCCCGTGGCAATTGCAAGACCTTTGTTCATGGCATCATAAATACCGGCGTCCTTTTCACTGATGAATTTTGCAATGCGGCTTTTATATTTATTAATGACCTCCACGGTGCCGTCGGTTGATAGGCCATCAATTACGATGTATTCTATATTGGGATAAGTTTGATTTAATACAGAAAGTATGGTGCCTTCAATATTAGGCACGTTATTGTACACCACAGTAATGACCGATAACGTGGGCTTGAAGGCTGCCATTATTTTAATATTGATTGGTAAACAGCCATATATTTTTCAGCGACAATTTCATTGGTAAAGGTATTTAATACTTTATTCCGGGCATTCTTTTTTAACTCGTTCTGCCTGTCCGAATTTAAGATGTAATGGATCCCGGCAGCAAAATCGGATGCTGATTTAAATTCAGCGAGGTAACCGTTTTGCAGATGCTCCACCATATCAGGGATACCGCCGGTATCAAATGCTACAACCGGGGTAGCGCAGGCCAGGGCATCCATAATTGTATTGGGGAGGTTGTCCTCTATGGCCGGTGAAACAAATACGTTAGCAAGGCTGTAAACCTCTGCAAGATCGCTTTGAGCGGTGATTACATCGAGCTCATAAACCTTGAAAGGTAGCAGATTTACATCAAACGATTTATTTTTACCAAAAATTACGATCTCAATATTACCCGGACTGGCATAATTATTTTTGAGATCAGTAAGCGCCGCAACCAGGTAATTAATCCCTTTACGCCTGTCCATAATATTTGCAGCGCCAAACAGGATAATTTTTGATTCTGGATCGATCTTCCATTTTAGGCGTGCCGCAGTTTTATCTTTAGCCGAAAATATTTCGGTATCAATAGGGTTCGGTATTGTTTCGATGCGAAAATCTTTCAGCAACAAACTTGTACGTGCCACATCAGCCAGCCAATGGCTGCAAGTCACAAAAACAATATTCCCGGCTGCTTTATACATGTTTGCTTTTCGCATCCATCCGGCATGAGAAATATCTTCATCATTTGGATCGCGCAGCATCCAGCAATTACCGCATTGATTTATAAAGTGATCGCACTCGCCTGCATAATGGCAGCCGCCTGTAAAAGCCCACATATCATGCAATGTCCATACAATGGGTTTGCCGGTTTCAAATAACCGCTTTAAATTATTGACAGACAGGTAGCCCATGTTTGTCCAGTGCAGGTGTAAAATAGATGCATCTGATATAGCAGGTTGTTTACTAATATCTGTTCCGATATCAGCGGTCGAAAATGCAAAGCGTACAGATTTGTCCTTTGCCCTAAACCAGATAAACGGCAGCCGTTCGTAAAAGAATTTGAATTTCCCTTTAAATCTGCCAGAAAAATCCTGACCTATACTTTTAACGCGTGGTTCGCCGGTCTTTTTTTCCTCAACCTGCATGTGTACATCCACCTGCTTTAATTCCAGCGCTTTTAGCAGGCGCATACAGGCTGCAGGCGCTCCCCCACCGGCATCAGCTGTATTGATCAAAGTTACTTTCATGAGGCAGCGCTATTTATATCAGCAATTATAACAATTCTAAAATGAAAACTTTTACTTTTGAAAAGCCCGTGATGACGCGGAATAAAAGGGATGTCACCCTGGGGCACTCGAAGGGCGCGTGCAAAGACCTTTTGCCGCCATGCTTCGAGTGCCTGCCAATGACACCGAAAAAAATTATGTTGCACAGTGAAGCGTGACAAAAGGTAAAAAATGAATGATTAAAAAGATGAACTTTTTTGCTTATTTATTCCAGGACTGGAGCGCTAACAGGCAAAACTTTAAAGCGCAGTTAGTTTTATTTATGTTCCGCCTGGTGCAGGTTTTTAACAGGTACATCATTACAAAAATTATTTTTTATCCGTATTTTATGCTTTACCGGTATTGGATAGAGTGGCATTTGGGGATTGAGCTTCCGCGAAAATTGACGATAGGTAAAGGATTATCGCTTTATCACGGCCAGGCGCTGGTGGTAAATAAAAGCACCATCATCGGCGACAATTGCGTGTTAAGAAATTCAACCACCATCGGGCATAAGAAATTAGCTGATGGTAGTTTTAGCAGGTGCCCGAAGATTGGCAATAATGTGGATATTGGCGCGAACGTTTGCATCATCGGTGATATAACCATTGGTGATAATGTGATCATTGGGGCAGGGAGTGTGGTTGTTAAAGATATCCCGGCTGATTGTAGTGTTGTTGGGAACCCTGCGAGGGTGTTGGAGAAGATAGTTGGCTAACCTACTGGTTTACTCACCCGGACGTTGCTTCGCTCGTCCACCCTTTCTTTTGCTATAAAAAAGAGGGTAAAAAGAAATTTCAAAACCCTCTTTGCGGCTTGCCGTAGATCGGGTGAGTCAATAGGCTAGCGACATAAAACGTAAATCACTGGTTGTCAATGCGGCATCCTGAGGAAGTAGAAAAATAACACGTACAAAAACATTAATGGAACAAAATTTAACCGACCGTTCATTCTGGAAATCTTTTTGGGAATCAAGAAAAGGACTTATATTTTATATTAAACCCAATTATATTTTTGGCGATATACTGACCAAGCTGATCGCTGAAAAAAAAATAAAGACAGCTATTGAGCTTGGCGGATTTCCGGGTTATTATTCTATCTACCTAAAAAAGTATCAGCACCTTGATACCACCCTGTTTGATTATTTCATTCACGATGGACTGATAAATGAGCTTCTTGAAAAAAACGATCTTAAACCCGGCGATATCAATGTTATTGAAGCTGATCTTTTTAATTATAAGCCAGCCAAACTATATGACATGGTGCTTTCATTCGGGTTGATAGAGCATTTTAATGATACCAAAGCCATTATTGAAACGCACCTGCAATTTTTAAAACCAGGTGGGGTGTTGTTCATCACACTACCCAACTTTAAAAGCGTGAATGGCTGGGTGCAGCGCAAATTTGACAAGGAAAATTACGATAAGCATAACATCAACAGCATGGACCTTCAATTACTTGCAGATTGCTGCAGGGAGCTGGGACTTACTGAAGTTGAAAGCTATTATCATGGCAAATTTTCTGTATGGCTGGAGAATAAATCAGCGCAGAGCGCTTTGGCTAAGGCACTAGTTAAAACCATTTGGTTTACGGGAAAAATATTTACAAAAATTATCCCGGTAGAAAGTAAGGCGCTATCGCCTTATATGGTGTTGAAAGCGGTGAAATTATGAACTTATAATGCCTTGCTGAACAAGAAGCAATCGCCAACTGTTCAGTTCACCATTGCCTTATATTCTGCAATAACATTATCAAATTAGCCTTACAATTTTGTAATCACCTCATCCGTTGTGCCGGTTTCGCCCATCCTGGGGAAAATGGTTTTCAGGCTGTTTTCATGGGCACTTGAAACCATATCCGTCATGGCATCAGTGGCAAAAGTAATGTTATAGCCCCGTTCGCTTGCCTGGCGTGCAGTGCCTTCAACACCTATACTGGTTGATATGCCTGCAAGTACTATCCCGGTAATGCCTCTTTTGTTTAATTCTTCTTCTAAAGCCGTTTCAAAAAAGGCGCCCCAGGTATGCTTGGTAATAAAAATATCATCAGGCTGTGTCTTTACTTCGGGGGTTATTTCCAGCCAGTCTTCTTTAAATGCAGGAGGCGTTGCAGTGCTTGGATCTTTACGGGTCTTTATCCATTTCGCGCCTCCCGGGTTTACATTTACAATAACAATGGGTTGTCCGGCTTTACGGAAGGCATCAATCAGCTTTACTGCATTTTCCAGCACATCCTGTATGGGGTGCACCAACGGAAGGCCTATTACACCTTTTTGCAGGTCTATTAAAATAAGAGCGGTGTTTTTATCAAGGGTAGTGATCATTCTTAGTAAAATTTAATAAGCCGAAAGTAGGAGTTTACACAGTAATCGATGCTAACTAATTAATTAGCTACAATATTTTTACAATATCTCAGGCCACTATCAATCAAACGTTAAAATTAGTTGGTAATTTGGCTACACAATACTTTAGTCAACCATCATGAAATACAATAAACTCCTGTTTTGCCTGTTGCTGTTGCCTTCCGCACTGTGGGCACAAACAACGCCTGCTGTTATTCCGCTTTGGCCAAAGGGGGCGCCCGGTTTTGAGAATCGCCGTAACGAGCCTGAACAGGCAAAAGATTATTGGGTAAAAAATATCCATAATCCTTCGCTTACCGTTTTTCTGCCGCCTAAAGACAAGGCTAATGGCGCCGCTGTGATAGTTTGCCCCGGCGGCGGTCATCGCCTGTTGGTTTGGAACGCCGAAGGGGTTGATCCGGCTAAATTTTTAAATAATTTAGGTATAGCCGTTTTTGTATTAAAATACCGTTTGGGTCGTGATACCCTTTCGCCTTATAAAGTAGAAGTACATGCCCGAGAGGACGGTTTGCGGGCCATGCGGCTGGTGCGCAGCAGGGCAGCTGAGTTCGCGCTTGATACCAATCGCATTGGTATGATGGGCTTTTCGGCAGGTGGAGAGGTGGTTGATATGGTGACTTTCGGGCCTAACAAACCTGACGCTAATGCCCTCGATCCGATAGATCGTCAAAGCGCTAAGCCAAAATTTTTAATCCAGATCTACCCTGGCCCTGGGTTTATTCCGGATGTTATCCCGCATGATGCGCCGCCTGTATTTTTACTCGCTGCCAATGACGATCCCTGCTGTGCCGTATCGGTAATGCAACTGCTGGAAAAGTACCGGGAAGCTAAGGTGCCGGTTGAGGCACACATCTTTACTCATGGACTACACGGATTTAATATGGGATACCGGTCAAAATTAAAATCTATTAATAACTGGCCGCAACGCCTGGCCGACTGGCTGTCGGATAATAATATTTTAGAGCCCGAAAAGCCTAAAGTGATGCATTAAGCCTCCCAAGCCCTCAACTAAATTATTTGTAAATGACTTAGCCACCTGCACGGATGGTAGTACTGCACAGTGTTAATTGAATATCCTTTTAAAAAAAGAATAAACTTTATAGTTTATAAAACTGTTACCTTTAAATAAACCCATTAGTTATGGCAAATTTTCAGGAAGTTATAGCATCTGATAAACCCGTATTGGTTGATTTTTCGGCAGAATGGTGCGGGCCGTGCAAAATGATGCCGCCGATATTAAAACAGGTAAAAGATACCCTCGGTGACCAGGTAACCATTATAAAAATTGATATAGACAAAAATCCTGCCGCAGCCAATGCTTACAAAGTACAAAGCGTACCTACCCTGATGATATTTAAAAATAGCGAAACCAAATGGCGGCAAAGCGGCGTAATGCAGGCCAGTCAGCTATTGCAAATTATACAGCAATACGTTTAGGAGAGGTGTATGAATAAAGGCAAGAAGTGTTTTGTAAACTATCAAGAAATCTTTTCACTTCGGACTAACCGTCTTTCCCAACTTTCCCACTCAAACTATCTCTACCACTAATTTCTACTCACTACTTTGTTTATAACAAACTTTTTACTTAAATTTAACTTATAATAAATAAGGAAAGAGTTTACCCAAAAACAACCTTTTCTTAATTAACCAATTATTTAACAGGAGGTTGTTATGAGCATGGTTCATGAAATCGAAAAATGGGGCGACACCCATCATCCAAAAGCCCTGGATATTATTCGTATAGCACTTGGAGTTTTTTTACTGATAAAAGGATTAACATTTATGGATAATACCGCTTATCTGAAAAATCTGATTGAAAATCAGGATGTGGTACATATTTCATCAGGATTGTTAATGGCGCTTGTTTACTATGTAACGTTTGCGCATTTGGTTGGCGGTATATTGATTGTATTAGGGACCTTAACAAGGTTTGCCTGCATAATACAGATACCTATTGTACTTGCTGCCGCATTTTTAACAGGTATTTTCCAGGAGCCAATAAATACAATGGTATGGCCCTCAATAACGGCGCTGGTTTTACTGGCTTTATTCACCATTATTGGTTCGGGACCGCTATCGCTGGATAGATATTTATCAAGTTGGGACGATATGTAGTTTGCGGGTTGTAAGCTCATTAGCCTTTTGCTCTTCACCAATGCCCAATGACCCAATGTCAATGAACATCAATATTCCGCCATTACTTCGTCTACATAACACCATAGCCATCGTTCGCCGGGCTCGGCAGAAATTGCTACCGGATGATTTGCATCATTTGCATGTTTGCTCATGTGCATGTTAGGTGAGCTATCGCAACAAAGCGTTGCACCACAGGTTTGGCAGGTACGCAGGTGTACCCAGCTGTCGTGCGTTTTTACGCATTCTTCACATACATAGTCCTTCGGTTGCTTAAGGGTTTTTATAGCTGCCAGGTGTTTGCAAATATCCTCTTCCATGTTTTAATTCATTATAATAAAGGTATAATTAAAACTACACCTTATTTGTTTTTTGATATTTCAGTCTAAGTTAATTAATCCTCCTGTTATCTTTACAGCTCTGCACCAATTAAAACGATGATGACAACAGCTATTCAAAGACGGAAGTTAAGCAGCCTTTTATTAATGCTGATTTTATTAGTTGCTTCTTTAAGGGGAACGGCGCAACCAAAGGCTTTCTCTCCCATCAGCCAGATCCTTAAAAATATCCAACCGCCGCAATTTAAAAAGACAACCTACAACATTACCGCATTTGGTGCAATTGCCGATGGGCAAACTGATGCAAAGCCTGTATTGGATAAGGTAATAAATTTATGCAATGTCAGTGGCGGGGGAGAAGTGATCATCCCCAAAGGGACGTTTTTCGTCGGCGGATCGATTGTACTTAAAAGCCATGTAAATCTGCATTTTGCTGATGGAGCCGAAATTATTTTTTCTTCTGATGAAAAGGACTATCTGCCTGCCGTACTTACCCTATGGGAAGGGACTGAATTATTCAATTATTCACCTTTATTTTACGCTTACGAGTGTTCGGATATTGCAATTACCGGTAACGGTAAGATTAACGGTTCCGCAAGTAAAAACTTTGCCAAATGGCGGCCGCAAAACTCTCCGGAGCAAAATACATTGAGACAAATGGGTATTGACGGTACTCCTGTTTATAAACGGGTATTTGGCGAGGGCTTTCATTTACCTCCGGATATGATCCAGTTTTTTGGCTGTAAAAATGTACTGATAGATGGTATTTCAATAACAGATGCGCCCTATTGGGTGATCCACCCGGTTTTATGCAATAACGTTACAGTTCAAAATGTAACCATTAACAGCCACAACTTAAATAATGACGGCTGTGATCCCGAAGCCTGTACCAACGTGTTAATTCAGCATTGTAATTTTACAGTTGGTGATGACGGGATAGCTATAAAAGCAGGCAGGGACCAGGATGGCTGGAGAATAGGTCAGCCTACTGAAAATGTGATCGTCCGCAATTGTGTATTTAACTCAAAAACCAACGGCCTGTGCATTGGCAGCGAAATGTCGGCAGGGGTGAGGAATGTATACATGTACAATGTAAAGATCACAAAGTGTTTGAGCGCCATTTATTTTAAATCAAACCTGGATCGTGGCGGCTTTATCGAAAACATTCATGTTAGCGATGTGCAATGCGACAGCGCACGCTCTGCATTTATCCGTTTTGAAAATAATTACCATGGCTCGCGTGGCGGCCAGCATCCTACCCGGTTCAGTGATTTTACTATCCGGGATGTAAGCTGTACGCGCTCCGGCGAAGTGGCTATTTATGCAGTAGGGGTAAAAGACCATCCGCTCGAAAATATCTTACTAAAAAATGTAACCGTATTAAGCACTCCAAAAAATGAGATCATTGATAATATTCAGAATTTGAGGTATGAAAATGTTTTGGTGAACGGTATCGGCTTAAAAGAGCCGGTAATTACAGGAGTTGTGAAGCTGCATACGGACTAACTTTCCAGATATCTATTTAATAAAATGTCATGCTGAATTTATTTCAGCACCTCACTTGCCAGGTATACACCTTGCAATTCCGCGCATCCTGTGGGGTGCCGAAACAAGTTCGGCATGGCGGTTCTGTTTACAGATGAAAGCACCTAATCAACCCATCCAACCAAAGCACTAAACCTCCGCCAAATACTTATGCACAAAGCTTATTGCCATAGATCCTTCACCCACTGCGGATGCTACCCGGTTCATAGCGCCGGCACGTACATCGCCTGCGGCAAAAATACCCTTGCAGCTCGTTTCCAGTAAAAAGGGGTCACGGTTCATTTTCCAGGTCTTTGCAAAGCCGTCATACCGCCTAAGCTCGCGTCCTGTTTCAATAAAACCCTTCTCGTCCTTTATAATATCAAGTTTTATCCAGTCGGTATATGGTTTGGCACCGATAAAAACATAAAGCGCAACAGCTTCTTTGGTAACCGTTTCTTTTGTTTTTAGGTTGATGAGCGTTAATTTTTCCAGGCAATTGCTGCCAGCCGCCTCTGCTATCTCTGTATCCGTAATTACATGAATATTAGGAATGTTTCCGATCTGTGTTATCAGATAGGCCGACATGGTATAACTTAAACTATCCTTACGGATAATGATAGATACGTTGCTGGCGAATTTAGACAGATACACTGCTGATTGCCCTGCCGAATTGCCGCCACCTATAATGTAAACATCTTTTCCTTTGCAGGCCGCCGCCTCTGTCATTGCCGCGCCGTAATAAATGCCTGCACCGGTAAAGTTTTCAATCCCTTTAACATCCAGTTTGCGGTAATCAACCCCGGTTGTGATCACCACTGTGCGGCTGATAATTTCGGGACCGTCATCCAGCACAATGGTTTTGTAACCGTCTTTTTGAGTGATATTATTTACCGCCTGCGGCGATAAAAACTCCGCACCCAAACGCTTGGCCTGGCTAATAGCCCGCCTGGTAAGATCCGCGCCGCTTAAACCAGCAGGGAAACCTAAGTAATTTTCTATACGCGAACTGGAGCCTGCTTGTCCGCCAGGAGCTTTCCGCTCAATCAGCAGAGTCTTTAGTCCTTCAGACGCTCCATACACAGCAGCTGCAAGTCCCGCCGGACCCGCGCCTATAATTACCACATCATAAATTTCGTTGGTGATCTGCAGGTTTTTGCCCGCTTTTTCGGCGATTTCCCTGATAGTTGGTTTGCATAAAAAAGAGCCATCCTCGAAAACGATCATCGGCAGCTCGTCTACCTTTACCTTGTTGCGTTCCAAAACTTCTTTTGCATCCGGATTTTTTTCAACGTCGAGCCAACGGTATGGTACCAGGTTACTGGCCAAAAAATCTTTAACCGTATGTGACTGCGGCGAATACTGGTAACCAACTACTCTGATGCCTTTAAACTCGGGGATATAATTACTTTGCCAGTCATCCAGCAGGTCGTTTAAAACAGGGTATAGTTTTTCTTCGGGAGGGTCCCAGGGTTTCATCAGGTAATAATCCAGCCGCACATCGTTTATGGCCTTTATGGCTGCTTCGGTATCTGAATAAGCGGTGAGTAAAACCCGTTTAGCATCCGGAAATATTTTTATTGCCTTTTCTAAAAAGGCCGTGCCCTCCATTTCGGGCATACGCTGGTCGCACACAAACAAAGCAACTACATCCGAGCTGTTTTTCAGGTCGGTGAGGCTTTCCAATGCCTCGTTTGCCGAGGTGGTGCTTAAAATTTTATATTCTTTTCCATA
>JAQBOU010000001.1 GCA_028287865.1 Mucilaginibacter sp.
CTTGCTTTATTATCAGGTACCCATTATATAATTAAATCAATAAATGATTACTGCAACCGATCAGGATATAAAAGATATAAAAAAAGAAAAAATTTTAGACGCCGCCCATCAAAGGTTTTTACATTTCGGTTATTCTAAAACCACGATGAACGAAATTGCCGGCGACCTTTCTTTATCAAAAGCCCTGTTGTATTATTATTTCCCTGATAAAAGTCAGCTTTACGTAGCTGTAATGCGTAAAGTGGCAAATGAGTATTTGAATATTTTAAAAAGTAAAGCGAATACGTTTACCAGTTTAAAGGAGGCTTTTGAATTTCAAATTAATACGCAGCATGAGTTTATTGTAAACAACTATAATTTCTTCGACTTCTTCCGGTTAAATGAGCAAAACCTTCCGGATATGATTTGGGAAATTGTTGATCATGTCCGCCAATCCGAAATTGATTTGTTAGTGGATGCTATAGGTGCTGAAGTAAAGAAGGGAAAGCTAAAACCTGTTATAAATCCAGGCGAAATAGTAAGCCTGCTGTTAGACGCATTACAAGGTGTTAGGGTCAGCAGCGCTTCCAATAAAAAAATAATATTCCATCATAAGGAAGACCTCGACGAAATTCGCGTAAAACGCCTGCTATTGACAGATATATTCATAAAAGGGCTAATTTGCTGATTTGTTGTTTATTGGTTAAACTGTCACCTATCAGTAAAAAGAAAGCCTGGTTATCAAAATCCAAAAAGATATTCAATATATTTGACTATAATATTTAATTAGTCAATTAATCCAACCAAAATATTAAAGATACTTCTAATTTAGAGGTGATTGTTTTAGAGTGATTAAGCAGGCAGGAGTTATCTCAGGCCTGCTTTTTTATTGCTCCTGAAAACTTATAACAGCCCAGCTGTGATCGTTTAAATTTGCCCCGCCGTTATATTTAAGAGTAATGACAAAGTGAGTATTGATGTTTTCGGCGTTGCGGCCTTTTTCTTCAAAATATGATTTTACCAGGTATACCGAATCTGGTTGCTTTGTATATTGAAAATCATCAGAAAACTGAACATCTTTTACATTTATGGTTGGCTTTATATAATCCTTAGCTATTACAAAAGCATCCTTTCCTGTTGGCATTTCGTTGAAATAGGTGTCCCTTAAATTAGACCGTACTGCTATCCTGAAAATAACCATCATAAAGATTATAATAAAAATCACCAGAACAAGGATCCCACTTTTGGTAGTTCTGTTTTTATTTTCTTTTTCTGCTTTATAATCCTTTTTCATTATTTTCCCTTAAACGTATGATTGCAATTAGAGATTGTATACGTTAGGGAAGAATTTGTAGTTGTGTATCAATGTGCCTTTAATATTAACTACCGGTAGTTTGATAAATAAGCACCAAATAATAATCGCTTATTTTGGCAGCTTAACCAAAAAATAAATACGCAACAAAAATAGCAGCGATAATACCCGCCAGATCAGCAAATAACCCGGCTGGTATTGCATAACGGGATTTTTTAATTCCGATTGAGCCAAAATATAGAGCAACAATATAAAAGGTGGTATCTGCCGAACCGTTAAATATACAACCCAAACGCCCCGCAAAACTATCAGGTTTATAAGTCATCATAACATTAATCATCATTGCTTTTGAACCCGAGCCACTGAGGGGTTTCATATAAGCAACCGGCATAGCATCCACAAACCTGGTATCAAGATTAAAGTGTACGCATGTCCACCGTAACGCATCATTGATATAACCCAATGCCCCGCAGGCGCGAAAAACACTGATGCCAACCAGCATGGCAACAAGATAGGGGATGATTTTAATGGAAGTTTCAAATCCGCTTTTTGCACCATCAATAAAAGCCTCAAATACATTTATCTTTTTGTAAAGAGCGCCCGTAATAAAGATAACCGGAACCGAAAATAACATTAAATTACTGGCAACTTTTGATACCATGCCAATTTGTTCTTTGGTTAAAAAAACCGTAAAGTACCATACCAGCAAAATGATAAAAGCAGTTATTCCGCCCAGCCATGTTATTATCACCCTGTCAAAAAGCTTTATCTTTTGCTTTACAGCTACCAAAAGCATGCCGGCTAGCGCAGATACATAAGTAGCAATAATACATGGGATAAAAATATCAGTGGGATCTTTGGCATGTAAAATAGCACGTTGGGCAATAATGGTAACCGGTAAAATCTGCAAGCCGGAGGTAAGCAGTACCAGGTACATGATCTGTGCATTTGATGCGGTTTCTTTATCTTTATTTAATGATTGTAAACTACTTATGGCCTTTAAGCCAAGTGGCGTGGCTGCATTATCAAGCCCCAGCAGATTTGCAGAAAAACTCATCAGTACCTGGCCGGTTGCGGGATGATTTTTTGGTATTTCGGGAAACAAACGGCTAAAGAAAGGGCCTACAATTCGTGATAAAAAATTAATAGCGCCTGCTTTTTCACCAATATTCATGATGCCCAGCCAGAGGGCCATGTTACCGGCCAATGGCAATGCGATATCCATTACAGACGATTTAGAAGAATCAAACATCCCTGCAACCAGGTGCATAAATATTTCGGTGTCACCAAAAAACACCAGCCTGATAAGGGCTATTAAAAAAGCAATTAAGAAAAAAGCTATCCAAATATAATTAAGGGCCATGCAATTTTATTCTGGCTTTGAAGATAAAGTTTTTTGATAATAATAGAGAAATAACCATCTTTAAAAATATTTCAATGAACTTTTTATAGCAGATATGGAAGATACCATTGGGCAACTCAACAGCGTAATTGATGATCTCTTAAAAACCGACCTTAAATCAATTAACTGGAGTTATAAGCCCGCTCCGGATAAATGGTCAAAAAAAGAAATTATCGGGCATTTAATTGACAGCGCTCAAATAAACCTTCAGCGTTTTGTACGATGTACCTATGAAGAAAACTTTAAGCTGGTATATGAACAGGTAGCGTGG
The DNA here is from genome assembly GCA_028287865.1 of Mucilaginibacter sp. Classification (GTDB taxonomy): domain Bacteria; phylum Bacteroidota; class Bacteroidia; order Sphingobacteriales; family Sphingobacteriaceae; genus Mucilaginibacter. The sequence continues at coordinate 2,965 of JAQBOU010000001.1, forward strand.
GTGGAAGCACAGCGCTATCAGGAAGCTCACATTTATGAATTATTGGATTTATGGAGGTTGTTAAACCTGCAAATTATCTGTGTATTAAAAAGTTACCCTGCCAACAGGCTCCAGGCCAAATGTGATAACAGCAAGACAACGGTAAGCTTGCATACAGTGGAATGGCTGGCACAGGATTATGTGCAACACTTAAAGCATCATTTAAAACAAGTTTATTAATTGCTGTTTATGGCGCCGGAAGACAAAAAAAGAAATCAATTGGCCGGTTACTCAGGTACGCCGTTAGCTAAAAAGCTGGGAATAAAGCAAGGTTTCAACATAAAGCTGGTTAACGCTCCTGAACATTATTTTAATCTTTTCACTGATTTGCCTGAAGACCTAAACGTTAACACAGACACAAGAGTAAAAAACGATTTTATTCATTTTTTTACTAAACGGGAAGAAGAGTTTATTTCACTGTTACCCGAATTGAAAAACCAGGTTAAGCCGAACGGTATAATATGGGTATCGTGGCCGAAAAAGGCATCAAAAGTCATTACCATATTACCGAAAATACCATAAGGAATTATGCTATAAAAACCGGCCTGGTTGATATAAAAGTTTGCGCTGTTGATGAAATATGGGCGGGGTTAAAACTTGTTATACCTGTAAAGGATAGGTTATAATTGTCTTAGAATAGCTTACTAATTATAAGCCGTTATATGCTTATCGGGTACAATATTTATATCATAGTCCTTTCTTATGGGATTGTATGGAACCGTATCATTAACAGTAATATAAATATTCCCTAAATCTTTCACGGTATATGATTGAACGCCCTCGGCCACGATATTTTTATCAAGGTATTGTGAGATCGACTCGCGGATAAGGTTGTACTGATCCAGTTCATCAGTTTCAATTTCGATAAACAATCTCTTTCCATCCGACCTGACTGCTATATTATTATAAGTATGGCCCTGTAGCGTTAATGTATATTTCCTGTTTTTGTTATTAATATCTTTTTTCGAAATCACGTAACCCTTAGCTGTTAAAAAAGTGTCGGCCTGATTCAGGTTATTATGTAATAAATATTTTATGTCATCATAAGATAGCAGGCTCTTTTGACCAAAACATACCACGGTGCAAAACATAAAGACAGCCGAAAAGAATAAAAGCTTCATAAATCTTACTTAAATATTGCGCACAATTTACATATTTATTAGATAGCGATAAACATTCAATGTTCAAATATAGTAACTTAGCCTGCTCGAACATTCACTATGCCTAAAATAGAATTATCGCGCGTTAAAGGCGAATTTGGCTTTGAAGCCACTGATGAAAATGGACATGTTGTAAAAATGGACAGCAGCCCCGAAAGCGGCGGACAAAATTATGGTATACGGCCAATGCAAATGTTATTAATGGGACTTGCCGGATGTTCGGCCATCGATGTTATAACTATTTTAAAGAAACAACGGCAGGAAGTAAAGGATTACAAAATGGTTGTTAACGGCGACCGGGAAAAAGGCAAAGAGCCCTCTTTGTGGAACGATGTAGATATTGAATTTCATTTATACGGAGCTATTGATGAAGATAAAGCCAAAAAAGCTGTGGAATTATCTCTTGATAAATATTGTTCAGTGGCGGCGACATTAGATAAAGCAGGAGCGAAAATTAAATGGCATGTATTTGTGCACCCTGCAAATTAATATAAAAGACGTTATAACAAATATTCCCTTATTTAGCCTGTAAAAAATCGCTGAAACACATCAACGCTCACATCGCACCATTCGGCGTGATAATTTTGTATTCAGATTATTGCATTTTTTATTATTAATGTTATATATAAATTAATAAAATTAATAATAGGGAAAACTGTGAGTTTTTAATTGTTAAAAAGAAATGAAAAATAACGCTCGTTGTTAACCATTAACATACATAACTGTACTTTTTTAAATTCATTTAACACTAATTTAAAATTACAGCTGTGACACCCGAAAACCTGTTTAACAGATAGCTTAATTTTGGTATCATGTTAAAAATTCCCTATTACTACCTGTTAATCAATTATATAGTATACAATAGATACCGTTCTCTTATTTAGAACGAATGTGATTAATCTAATTAAACGTGCATAATATTGCATGGCATTAATGTTGTTAATAGGGCTTTGTGTTTTCAATGATAAAAACATGAACCTAAAAAGTAATAATATGAAATCAAATTTAAAAAAAGCTTCCCTGCTTATAACAGGTATTTTAGTTGGGGGCAGATTATTAGCTCAAACAGCCGATTCGTCGAGGATGCCAGTAGATTATGTGAAACCGTTTTCAAGCAATGGATTTTACCGTACATGGTCAATAGGAGTAAATACCGGCGTATTAACACCTTATACCGTATTTGGGTCAAACAGGCAACAGGATTTTATGAATCCTAAATCAGAATTAGGTTATGGTGGTTATATCAAAGACCAGATAACTCCGGCGTTTGGGATCCAGGCTGATTTCCTTGGCGGGAAAATTGCCGGCAACAATAGCCAGGTAGATGCGTTTGGTAACACATATAGTGCTTATAGTACTAAATTGCGCTACGCTGCAAGTTTGAGTGCAAACATTACGCTTGGTAATATTAGCTGGAAAGCTAACAAAAGCGCGATCCAGCCTTATGTTACTGCTGGTGCAGGTACTATGAGTTACAGACCAACGGTAACCAGCTCGGCCGGCGTAACAACCAATTTCAGAACAGATAATAATGGAGTAATAAATGAATTTTTTGTACCAGTAGGATTAGGTGTTAAATTTAATGTTGCCAAAGGAATAAACCTCGACTTAGGTTACCAGGTTAACTTTGTTTATGCAGACAATGTTGACGGATTACATTACGGATCAAATAATGATAAATTTTCTTATGGTCATATTGGTTTAGAGTTTGCTTTAGGCGGCCGCTCAAAACCACAGTTAGCTACGCATAACCCGGTATCATCAATGCGTACGGAGTATATGACCGAGTATGAGATGAACCAAAGAAGAATAGAAGCTCAGCAAGCTCAAATTGACGCTGAAAAAGCACAAAATGATCAGTTGAGAAATGACCTGAATACTACCAATGCCAACCTCGCTAAATTTACTACAGACAGTGATGGTGACGGTGTACCGGATTTCTTTGATAAATGCCCGAATACACCGGCAGGAACAAAGGTTGACGGTTCAGGATGCCCGCTTCCGGTTAACAAACCAGATGTAAAGGTTTATGTAACAGAGGAAGATAGGAAAGTTGTAAGAGAAGCTGTTAAAAACCTTGAATTTGATTTTGGTAAAGCTACCATACGTCAGCATTCAGATGAAAGTTTAAATAAATTAGCGCAGTTAATGGTTGCCAAAGGCTTTAGCTTAAAATTAACCGGTTATACCGATAATGTAGGTTCTGTTGCGGCAAACCTGAAATTATCAAGAGACCGTGCTGAAGCTGTTAAAACCTACCTGTCAACACAAGGTGTTGATCCGGGTAAAATACAGGCCGAAGGTTATGGCAAAGCACATCCTATTGCAAGTAACAAAACTGCAAAAGGACGCCAGATAAACCGTCGGGTTGAGTTTAGTTTATACTAAGAGTATATAAGTATATATATACACTACAAACAGAAGAAGCTGCCTCAAAAGGGCAGCTTCTTCTGTTTGTAAAAGATGCTTTTGAGTATGTTTGGTTGGATATTAAAGCATCCATTTTCACGGATGTCATCTATTTGTTTCTGCAGAGAATTCATCTAAACTCTCGATTGATGAGGAATCAAAAACACCTCTTTAAAATAGACATTTGTTGTGATAATCTATCTGGAATATTACTCTGAAACTTTTTGGCGGAAAGTGTTAAACATTGGCTTTACAACTTTAATGTTCCGTTTTGAATATTCGATGCTGGCATTTAGTTCAAAACCGATTAAAAGTATTAAAGAGTTTAGATAAAGCCATAGCATCAATATGATAAGTGCACCTATAGACCCGTAAACCTTATTATAGGACGAAAAGTTATTGATATAATAAGTAAAGCCCAATGAAGTTAATACTGCAAGGATGGTTGCAATAATTGAACCGGTACTTAAAAAGCTCCATTTTTGCTTGTTTGCAGGTCCGTACCTGTAAAGCAAGGATATGCTGGTAAAGAAAATAGCTATTACAATAATCCACCTCGAGAACTTTATCAGGTAGATCCAAAAATGAGCTTTGCTATCAATAAAGTGTTGTAAATGGCCAATTACAATTTCGCCTGCGGTTAAAATAGTGATTGCAATTAAAAGGGATATACTGATCACCAAAGTGAGCGCGGTAGCAATTGCACGCCTTTTTAGCCAGGTTCTTTTTTCGATGATCAATGATGACCTGTTAAAGGCCTGCATCAAATTACTTATGCCATTGGTTGCAAAATACAAAGCCGATATAAACCCCAGCGAAAGTAATTTGCCATTCTGATGTTTTAAAATGTCCACAATCGTAGTCTGGAAAGCGATATAGGCATTGTATGGTAAAATGGTTGAAAGGATATCAAGTAATTGTCCCTGGAAATTTTTTATATGGATATAGGGGATAAGCGTAAACAGAAAAATTGTTGCCGGAAAAAAAGCCAGCATGAAATTATAGGCCAATGCTGATGCCCGGATCAGCAAGGTACGTTCTTGTATTTCATGCCCAAAAAATGCAATTACATCATACAGTGAAAGCGGGTGAAACCCCGGCAGTACATAGGCGCGTGACCAGGCAATAAAATTTTTATAAAACCCAAACCGGAGCAAAAATCGGTGTGTCCATTTCATTTAAGCCAAATTTACTCAAAAAAAGGCTTCACTTTATCAAGAAATTCCTGCGATGGGAGGCAAGGGCGATTGGTTTTCATATTTACAAATACCAGGTGTGTTTCGCCAATATTTATAAGTTCGTCCTTTTCGTTAAAAAGCTCATACCTGAAATGGATCCTTATGCCGGGCATTTTATTCATGATAACTTTTATCGTAATTTCTTCATCGTATAATGCAGGCTTCAAATATTTGCAGTTCAGCTCCAAAACCGGCATTTTGATACCTGATTGTTCCATTCCGCTGTAAGTGAGCCCAAGGCTGCGCAGCATCTCGACGCGACCTACCTCGTAAAATTCGGCATAATTACCATAGTACATATAACCCATCTGGTCGGTTTCGCCGTATCGTACCCTAACTTTGGTAGTATGCTCAAACATTATCGTTTAATATTCCTTTCGTTAAGCGCTTGCTGAAACCTGCGTGCATTCGCTAAATGATCGGCAACGTTGGTGGCAAAGTTATGATAGCCTGAAAAATCTTCTTTGGCACACATATAAATATAACCACTTTTTTTATAATCAAGCACTGAATTAACAGCATTTACAGAAGGCATCATAATAGGTCCCGGAGGTAAACCGGTATGTAAATAGGTATTATATGGTGAATTTATGGTAAGATATTTGGATAGTACGCGATGGATGGTAAAATCGTGCTCCGCGAAGATAACGGTAGGGTCGGCCTCTAACTTCATGCCTTTTTTTAGCCGGTTTAAGTAAAGGCCCGCGATGGTTGGCATCTCATCATCGTGAAGTGCTTCTGCATCAACAATCGACGCTAAAATAGACACCTTTATAGGGTCCAGGTTTATTGCAGCAGCTTTTTGCTTCCGCTCGGGCGTCCAAAATTTTTCATAATTGGCATACATGCGTTTAAAAAACTTTTCGGGCGTTGTGTTCCAATACAACTGGTACGAGTTCGGCAAAAACATGGTATATACATCGTCGGTAGTAAAACCATATTGCTTAACATAGCTCGCTGAATCGAGCAAACTAATAATCGCTGTTGAATCCGGCTCAAGCTTTTTTGAAACAAAGCCTGCAAATTGCTCTTTAAGCCTTAAATTATGAAAAGATAGCGTTACCGGTTCCTGGGTTCCGGAGGCCAGCATATTTATCAGCCTGCGATTACTCATTCCCTCGTGCAGGTGATAACGTCCCGGTTTAACCCGGTTTACATAATTCATATTTCCGGC
>JAQBOU010000020.1 GCA_028287865.1 Mucilaginibacter sp.
ATAGGTACTTGTGGCATATTACGGCTCTGTATAGCATGCGATTGCTTCGTGCCTCGCAATGACAAGGTGATGCGCATTTTTACTTGTTGTCATTACGAGTGCAGCGCGGCAATCGAGAACTTTGCAGAACCTCTCTGTAAAGCATGCGATTGCTTCGTGCCTCGCAATGACAAGGTGGTGCGCATTTTTTCTATTTTCATTGCGAGCAAAGCGCGGCAATCGCGAACTTTGCAACGCCGCTCTGTATAACATGCGATTGCTTCGTGCCTCGCAATGACAAGTGGTGCGCATTTTTACTATTGTCATTGCGAGCAAAGCGCGGCAATCGTGAACTTTGCAGAACCTCTCTGTATAGCATGCGATTGCTTCGTGCCTCGCAATGACAAGGTGGTGCGCATTTTACTATTGTCATTGCGAGCAAAGCGCGGCAATCGCGAACTTTGCAATGCCGCCCTGTATAACATGCGATTGCTTCGTGCCTCGCAATGACACATGTTATAGAGAAAATTACCTAATATTTTTACTTTTCGCTTTCCTCTTTTTTCTATAACCAACCTCCAATACATACATCAACTGTCCAAAGCTGCAATGGCTTATTAAAGTTGCGCTCTAAATACCGCAATGGTTTTTGGCTCTCGCAGTCCCACCTGTGGTAAGGATGCCTGGTGGCCAGGTGTTAAGCTGTTCCTGTTAGTTTGCAGTTTTGATTTTAAAAGACGCCGCTATATTGCCCACAAAATGTTCATGCCCTTGTTTGATTACACTTTTATCGGCAATTCTTAAAAAGGTGCATAATTATATATGTTATTGATATTTAATTTGTTATGAAATTCAATTAAAGTGTTCCACCCGTTCCAAACGTTCCATGCGTTCCGTCCCGCAATTTGGAACACCCACTAACCGGCTACCCAATTAAATACACGCATTGCGCTGGTTGCTCCATTCCAGCTGCACGTTATATCCGTCCACTGTTTTAAATTGCCATGCGCAGATGTCGCCTATTTCCATATTATTGCCCTCGTCGTACCAGCCGGAGCCGGGTACCGCGTCTGTGATCGCTTCGCACAATTCATGACTGCTGGTGCCGGTAAGGGCATCGATAACAGCTTTACCGCCCAGGCATCCGGCGCAATCGGGGTAAGGCATCACTGCGTAAAAAATGCTGTTCCCAATATTTGCGTGATAGCCGCAAAAAGCTGTACAGGAACCTTCGCCCTGCATGGTTACGGTAACACCGCTTGCCAGGTATATAAAATAAAGCGTGTTTGCGTCCGCCTTCGGAAAGTCCGGGTTGCTGCCGAGCCAGCTTTGTAAAGCCGCCTGGATATCCGCATCGGTAACGGTGGTAGCCGACGCTGCCTGGATGATGGTTGATCCAATGCGCGTCCCTTTACCCACCTTGTAGGCGCCGGTATTGTATTCGGCCAGTTGGTCCATCAACGCACCTTTCAGTATCGTATCAAAAAAAGCATTGAGCTGACCGGGCAGGCCATTTAGATTTCCGTTGGAAAACGACGGTCCCCAAAAAATGGTAAAGACTTTCACGCCGGAAAGTAATTGACCGCCCTGATAGGTCAATTGAGCACTTGCCGGAGCGGCAATCGCTTTTGAAGGGTCAAATATTTCAGTTCCGTCTGCCGCTGACGACGCGCCCGGATGTAAGGGAACGATCTGTATTGGCCCGCCATGGGATTGAGTTTTCTTTGACATGATTTTTAGATTAATTTTATTAACCTAAAATTAAAAATCATATACCGGTTTTACAAAATATTTTTGATAATTCTTGTCGCTTCCGGTGGGGGTATCCAACCACATCCGGTCGTTTTTAATGTTGCTCACAAATTTATACCGGGCGGTTGCGTTATAAACTTTTCGTACACAAACCAATAACCAGCAAAATACTCCAATTCAAAGAAAATTCAGATTGCCATGTTATTATTGATTATAAATTTAAAAAATATGAAAAAGATCATTTTTAGTATGTTAATGGTGATGTCTGTTACCGGCATTGCTATTGCGCAAAAAGTAAAGAGCGCCGCGGTTCCGGCTGCTGTAAAAACAGCTTTAACAGCAAAATATCCGGAGGCCACCAAAGTAACCTGGGAAAAAGAAAAAGGTAATTTTGAAGCCAACTGGGGCGGAAAATCAGGAGAGGATATGTCAGTTCAGTATACTCCTGTAGGCTCATTTGTGGAGCAGGTGGTAGCTATTTCAACAAGTGAACTTCCGGCAGGTGTAGCCACTTATGTTAAACTGCATTACAAAGGCGTGAAAATTACTGAGGCCGGAAAAGTGACCGATGCCAAAGGAACTACTATGTATGAAGCAGAAGTAAAAGGCAAGGACCTGATATTTGATGAAAAAGGTGATTTCCTGAAAAACGATTAACACTACTGTTCTGTGTTTTATGAAAGGGTCGTTCCGCAAGGGCGGCCTTTTTTATTGCCCTCTTAATCTCATCCAATTCAAAATTAATTCAGATTTTGTAACGATATTATTACCAATATTTTAATTGCGGATATATGGATAGCATGGTGAAAATACCATTGTTTTTATTGTTATTGTGCTTGCCGGGTTTGCATGCATCCGCACAAAAAATAACGGTAAAAGGAAAAATTACAGATGCCTCAACCGGTGAGCCGGTTATGTATGCCACTATAGCTGTTAAGGGAACTTCTACCGGCACCAATAGTAATTTTGATGGTCTGTTTCAGCTAATTTTGTTAAAAAAGACCGATTCACTAACGGTAAGCAGCATAGGTTACCGGAGCTATTCCTTACCGCTTACGTCAGATATGGAACAAACGTATGCTGTGCGTTTGGTGCCTGTTTCAACCACCCTGACTGAGGTGCGAATAAGTCCGAAAGGATATATTAATCCTGCCTGGGCTATTATGACCCAGGTGATGCTGCATAAAGATCAGAACGACCCCGGGAAATTATCTTCATACCAGTACCAAAGCTATAACCGGATAGAACTGGATGCCAGCCATCTGAGTCCAACCCTGCTCAAAAAGACGTACATTGATAAAGCATTGTCTATAGCAGACAGAATGAAAATTACGGATGCCGACCACATGCCGGTGTTGCCGCTGTTCTTGTCAGAAACAGTGTCGGATTATTTTTATCAAAGCCAGCCGGAAGCCAAGCGCGAAGATATCAAACGAACAAAAACAAACGGCATTGGCTTTGAAGACGGCACCCTGCTGGCTCAGCTGACAGGGAGTACTTTTCAGCAATATAATTTTTATAAGAACTTTGTGAGTGCAGCCGGTAAGGATTTTACTTCGCCACTAACCGACAACTGGAAAAGCTGGTATAATTATGAGTTGGATAATAGAGATGCAGTTATTGATGGAAAGAACTGTTATCAAATATCCTTCAGGCCCAAACGGTCACAGGACCTGGCATTTACCGGGGTAATGTGGATTGCTAAAGAAAATTATGCCTTATACCAGATCAAAACCACTATTGAACCTTCTGTCAATCTCAATTTTATCCATAAAATTGCCATACAGCAGCAAATGGACGGTAGTAATGTCCAGGCGCCCTGGCTACCAGGGAAAACAAGGATATTGGTAGAGGTAAATCAGCTGAGCAGCAACAGCAGCGGTTTGCTGGCTAAACTATATACCGTGAATAAAAACGTGTTGTTAAATAAAACGTATGTTAAAGACTTTTTTAAAGAGCCTGTTTCTATAGCCGATGATGCCCAAAAAAAAGACGATTATTTTTGGGATGCGAACAGGCCGGACTCACTTACCCTGGCCGAAAAATCGGTGTATAATCTGATAGATACAGTAAGGAACATCCCGACGGTAAAAAACTACCTGATGGTTGCCGATTTACTGATCAATGGCTATTACCGGGCGGGGAATCTAAGCCTTGGGCCGCTTTTAAACACCTACAGCTATAATGATATAGAGGGAAATCGTTTAAGGCTGGGGTTTAAAACTAATTCTGGTTTTGATAAAAAATGGATATTGGGGGGCTATATCGCCTACGGTACAAAAGACCTTGACGTTAAATATGGTGCAAGCGTAGATTATATCCTTTCAAGGAAAGCTTGGACAGAGGCAGGTGTAAGCTTTTCGCACGATCTGAACCAGGTTGCCTTGTTAAGTGATAATTATTTGTACCAGCGCAATAATCTTTTTGCAGCGTTTACACATTTCGGCCGGATTACCAGGAGAAAGGTATTTAACCAGGACTTGTTCAGTACCTATATAAAAAGGGATTTGTTCAGGGGCTTTACAGAAAAGGTAACCTATTTCAACTGGTCACTCGATCCGTTTTTCCCTTTCCTGTTCAATGAACCCAGAAGTGGCGTTTCAAGCTCTTTATTGGTCGTTTCGGAATTACAGTTTGAATCCAGGTGGTCACCCGGTGCACAGCCGTTTCTTTCCGAAACATTTAACAGACCAGTCACACTAAAAACCAATGTTACCTCACCTGTTTTTACTTTCCGTTATACGCTGGGGCTTAAAAATATGCTGGGAGGTGATGTGAACTATCATAAGTTTAGTTTTAATATCACCCAAACATTAAAAATGGGCGGCCTTGGCCGGGGTAAATATTCCTTTTCCATGGGCTATATCCCGTCAACAGTTCCTTTTCCTTTGCTGGAGAACCACCTGGGAAATCAGACCTTTATTTATAACCCCAATGCTTTCAACTTAATGCGCTTTTTTGAATTTGCCAGCGACAAATATGCCAGTTTGAACTATAACCAGCACTTTGAAGGGTTTTTGCTCAATTCCATCCCTGTAATAAAGAATTTTAAATGGCGACTGGTTGGCACAGCCAATATTCTTTACGGCAGTCTTTCACAGGCGAACCAGACTGTAATGAATAATTCCGGTGCTACCGGATTACGCGGACTTGGTGCTGTTCCGTATTTGGAGGCCGGTTATGGTGTGGAAAATATCTTTAAATTTCTTCGGGTGGATTTTATTCACCGGTTAACTTACAGGGATAATTACAATTCTATTAATGGTTATCCTCATAATTTTGGCATTAAAATTTCTGCGCAGATAAGGCTTTAAATAAAATGAAACTAACGGATTATTTATGCGTCAACCTAATAAGAAAATGGATTTATATCCGTCAAACCGGCCAGGTAAATGAAAAGCGGTGCTGGTGATCTGCAAATTGATAGCTTACCCTTATTTGAGAATGATCGCAGATCTGTTTAATGATCGCAAGGCCGAGCCCGTTGTCCATACTGTGCTGATGCTGTTTATAAAACCTGGTAAAAATCTTTGCAGGGTCAATCGGTTGTTCACTGCCGGTATTGCTCACGGTAAGCTCACGCTGTTTTAAATATATGTTGATACTTCCCTTTTTTATGTTGTGCCTGCTCGCATTGCTCAGGACGTTGTTTAATAGGATATCCAACAGGTCGGGATTGGCCTTTATCATAGCTGTTTCGCCCTTAAAACTAACCGTGATCTGCTTCTCGAGCCAGTACTCTTCTAACTGAACGATCTTATTTTTTATCTTATCTTCCAGATCGATCAGGATGGTACCACTAAACTGGTTGTTTTCAATTTTTGAAAGCAGCAGCAATGATTGTCCGAGGTTGCTCAATCTTCTTACAGACTGATAAGCGCTTTCCATCGCCAGGCTCTGCTGTTTTGATAAATTCTCGCCCTGAACGATCATATCCAGTTTTGTACGTATAATGCTGATTGGGGTCTGCATTTCGTGCGAGGCGTTTTCCGTAAATTCTTTTAACAGCGCATACTCCTTTTCAGTATTGCGGATCATGTCTGCTATACTTGTATTCATAAAATTAAATTCTTCAATTCCTGTTTCACGTAAAGGAACAGTTTTTCGGCTGCCCGGTTTATATTCTTTAAGTAGATGTAAAGTATGGTAAAAGGGCCGCCACAATTTTCTTAATACAAAATGACTGAGCAGGAGGGTAGTAATAACTACGGATAGAACGATAATCATGGTGATCATCGCCACATAACGCGACAAGCCTTCCAACTCTTCCAATGATTTGGAAATGGTTATTAAATAATATTGCCCGTCTTTATTGTAAGTGTAATATAAGTTTCTGTATTTACTGCTGTCCTTATCATCGGGATCATAACGCTCAATTGTTTTATAGTACGGCAACACCACTTTGGTATTTGGCTGATAGGTGATCAGCCAGTCGTCTGTTAACCCGGACTTAGGGAAATCACCGTTTTTATGGGCATATAAAGCTATCTTCTGGGCTTGCTCTGCAAGGCTTTCATCAAAATCACTAATAAATAAATGATCTATCCACAAATAAGAGCCTATGCCTGAAAGAAGGAAGATGCCCAGGATGATGGGAAGGCTGATCTGGTTGTAGCGCGTGAATAATTTCATGATAAGGGTTTAATGAACGGTAAACTTATAGCCCATCCCATAAGCTACCTTGATATAGTCCGGACAACCGGCCTGAACCAGTTTTTTGCGCAAATTTTTAATATGCGCGTAAATAAAATCATAGCTGTCCGCCATTTCAATATAGCTTCCCCATAAATGTTCCACAATCGCTTCTTTTGTTACTACTTTATTTTTATTGCTGATAAAATACAGCAGCAATTCATATTCCTTACGGGTTAAAGGAACATCCTCATCGTTTAATTGTAAGCTTTTTTTAAATAGGTCCAAAACCAGGTGGCCCAGTATTATTTTATTTTTACCGCCAAATGATCTTCTGCGAATAATGGCAGCCACTCTTGCCCCTAATTCCGGTAAGTGGAAGGGCTTAGCCAAATAATCGTCGGCCCCGGTTTGCAAACCTTTGATCTTATCATCCAGCGAATTGCGCGCGCTGATGATAATAACACCATCCGCCTTCTCCATTTCCTTCAGCTCCCTGAGAATATCCAGACCGTTGCCATTAGGCAGGGTTATGTCAAGGATAATACAAACGTATTCATTCAGGTGTATTTTTTCCATCGCTGAATAATAATCATATGCAGCATCACAAAGAAATTCTTCATTCGCAAAATATTGGGAAATACTGTCAGAAATTTCCCTTTCGTCTTCAATGATCAATAACTTCATTTCCGGGCCTCTTCATTTCTGTAAATAAACAAAGGGAATCTGATTTATTTCTGAAATTATGACATCGTAAAAACCAGGTAGCTTGATCTTAAGGGGCTTCCAGTTTCTGTTTTTAATTTGTAAACAAGGAATCGGAATAATGCCAAACGAACAGTATGGAGGATAGTTTATTTCTCTTTACTATCCCGTACTGCTTTTGGTTAATTAATCAAACCACATAATAATAAATAAGTATTGAATATGTATTAAAAAATAAAACAAATTGATTTATATTTTGTCTATTTATTGAAACATATTTAATCTGAAGTTAATTAATCAATCAATCTACAAAACCACATCATGATAAGTAAACCTAAAACCAGTCAAGCAGTACTGGTTAGTAAAGATTCGTGGCTTAATTATGCCCGTATTGATTTACCAGTTGATTATAGCAGGCGCGCAGGGAATTGCATGTCGCCCGCTTTTGTAACCTTTCAATTGTCTGACAGTAATTCGGCTCACCTGCAAAATATCTTGCTGGCGGCTTACAAGGCACTGTTATACAGGTATAGCAACCAAAAAGACATTTGCATTGGAATAGTGAACGATAATAAATTGAGGCCGCTATACAGTGAGTTGAATGGTGATTTAAAATTTTCTGATCTGTCAGATCAAATAACAACTAACACAAAAAAGGCAAATGCTTATGATAATATAACAACTACCAACTCTTTTTCTGCTTTGTTTTACCCGGTATTCTTTTCACAGATTACACCGGCCGAGCTTACTATTAATTCTTTTGAATATGAGGTAGCACTTATTTTGGAGGAAACCACAAACGGTTTGATAGGTAAGCTATGTTATAACGCTAACCTTTTTAAAGAAAGTTCTATTTTAAGAATGGTTATTCATTATAAGAACTTACTTAAATCTATATTAAAAGAGCCACATCAAAAGATAGGCGCGCTACCTATGCTGGCCGATGAGGAGTTGCAGGCGCTTTCATTATTTAATAATACTACAGAACCGTATCCGCTTAACAAACCGCTTAATTCATTATTAGAAGATCAGGTTTTAAAGACCCCCGGCAATATCGCATTACAGGCCGGTGATAAAGTAATGACGTATAGTGAATTAAATGAAAGGGCTAATCAGGTGGCCCGGCATCTTATTGAAAATAAAGTAAAACCGGGTGATAATGTAGGGCTTCTGGTTGCCCGCGATTTCAATATGATAATTGGTATGTTCGCGATTTTAAAGGCAGGAGGCGCTTATGTACCTATAGATCCGGATTACCCGATTGACAGGCAGATCTACATCCTCACCAATTCTTCTGTAAATTTAGTGTTAACAGATCTGGACTATCCGCTGAACTCCTTAATGCCTGTAGTTACGTTTATCAACATCGATAAAGCAGATCTTGATACTTATGCTGTTGATAACCTGGGTCTTTCCATAGATAGCAAACAACTGGCTTATACAATTTATACATCCGGATCAACTGGTAAGCCAAAAGGCGTTATGATTGAACATCATTCTGCTATTAATCTGGTATTATGGGTAAATAAACGCTTTAATATAGGTGCCCATGATAGGTTGTTATGTATAACTTCAATGTGTTTTGATCTTTCGGTATATGATATATTTGGCATATTGGCTGCGGGAGGTACCCTGGTAATTGCCAACCAGCAACAAATCGGCGACTTTAACCAATTGCAGGATATGCTTCAGCGCTACCAGATCACTTTTTGGGATTCTGTTCCAACCACGCTGGATTATTTGATTAAAGAGCTCGAAAGTACTAACAATACTTACAGGCAGCACTCGTTAAGGGTGGTTTTTTTAAGCGGCGATTGGATACCCGTAAACTTGCCCGGAAGGATAAAAAAATATTTCCCGCAAGCTAATGTTGTAAGCCTTGGCGGCGCCACGGAAGGCACTGTTTGGTCTAATTATTTTTGCGTTGAAAATACGGAGCCAGGCTGGAATAGTATTCCATACGGACGGCCTATTACCAATAATTATTTTTATATCCTCAATGAACAGTTGCAGCCTGTACCCATGGGCGTTACCGGAGAATTATACATAGGTGGATGCGGCGTAGCGCGGGGCTATGCTAATGATCAAAAAAAGACAGATCATTCATTTGTTAATGATCCGTTTAACAGTGACAGGGGAGGAAGGATGTACCGCACCGGTGATTTGGGCCGTATGCTGCCGGATATGAATATGGAGTTTATTGGCCGCAAGGATAACCAGGTAAAAATTAATGGCTTCCGGGTTGAATTGGGCGAAATTGAGCATATACTATGTCAGCATGAAAAAGTAAAAAGTGCGGTAGTATTGGCGAAGGTTGATAAAAATGACAAAAAGCACCTGATAGGTTATTTGGTAATTAACGGAAGTTTTGAAAAGGACGGGATAGTTAATTACTTAAAAACCAAGTTGCCGGATTATATGATCCCCGCATTATGGGTAGAAATGAAAAGCATGCCGCTAAATATAAATGGTAAGATAGACAGAGCGGCATTACCTGAGGCTAAATTGGATGAAAAACCTCAGTCGTCATATATGGAGCCTTTGACGCCGGACGAAAAAACAATGTCGGAGATATGGCAGCAGGTATTTAAAATTGATAAGGTTGGCATTAATGACAATTTTTATGAGCTTGGAGGCCACTCATTAATGGGTTTGCAAATCATTTCGAGATTTAATAAAGAAACAGGAAAGAAGCTGACAGCTGCCATGTTGTTTAAAAATCCTACAATTTCGGCTCTGTTAGCTTCGGCGGAAAAAAATAACAAGCCATCAAAATGGAAATCTCTCATTCCTATTAAAGCAACAGGAAGCAAAACCCCGCTGTACATTGTTCATGGCGACGGCCTGTATGTAATAGGATTTAATGATTTGGCGAAATATGTAGATAAAGATCAGCCGGTATTTGGCTTGCAGCCAGGGGATTTAAATGATGCTGACAAAAATATTGAAACGATGGCTGATATAGCCAATCACTATATTAACGAGATATTACTGCATAACCCACACGGGCCTTACGCAATAGCCGGCTATTCTTTTGGTGGCTTTGTAGCGGTAGAAATGGAAAAGCTGCTTACAGAGATGGGTAAAGAAGTTAAAATGCTTGCCCTGTTTGATACCAATTCTGAAAACTGTTTCTACAATAAAGGATTTAAAGTAACATTCAGAAAAAAAATCAAACGGCAGTTACCAAAGCTTTTTTATGTGTTAAAATCAACCATTAAAAATCCTAAAACATTTTATAAATACAATTTCACCTTGTTTTCAACAAATCTTAAAATCGCTTTACAGAAGTATGGATTGGTAAAAGAAGCAAAAGGGGAGGACATCTATAAGAGGATTTTGTTAGTTAATGAGAAATACAACAAAGCCTTTAAAAACTATAGTATTGCTCCCGTAAATAATACGATCCATCTGTTTAAAGCAGAAAGGCAGACTTATTTTGTGGATGATTTTAAATACCTGGGATGGGATAAGTTCGCAAAACGGGGGGTTAAAGTTTTTGAAATCCCCGGCGATCACAACAGCATGCTTAAACAACCACATGTTGCTGCGTTTGGGCATGCCTTACAGCGTGCTTTAGACAATTGCTAACTCAATTATTTATAAACTATGTTGATAAAATCAATTACACCCGATACTATTGAAGCCTGTGCGAACGTATTTATGCAAACTTATAACCAGGCACCCTGGAATTATCAGTGGGAACTTGATGATGCAATTAAATATTTAAACGAATATATATCCTGTGCCCGGTTTGAAGGATTTGCGCTTTATGAGAATGAAGAACTGGCAGGGGCTTTACTGGCGCACACAAAAACATGGTGGACAGGACCGCAGCTTTATATAGACGAATTATTTATTGCCCCTCAATACCAAAACAGGGGGTTCGGCAAGGTACTAATGAATCTTGCCGAAAAATATGCAACGGATAATGAACTTAATTCGGTAATGTTAATGACCAATAAATACATGCCCGCTATGGATTTTTATACTAAGAACGATTATATACATGCGCAGCCTTTTGTTGTATTGTTTAAACAGCCAGAATAGCTGATTTTGTTAAGAGTATACAATCAGGTATACAGTTTTAAATATTTGTATTAATAACCGGCACATTAAACAATGCCGGTTATTTTTTTAGTTTATTTACTTTTGCCTTTACTTGTATCTGCTTGTGCAACAGGTTCGTTCAGTTTATAATAAACGCCCTTAGCATCTTTTAAACTATCTATTTTTATGGGTGTTGCAGCCTTTAGGTACTGAAAAGCAGTGGCTGTTTTTTTCCAGTCTTTAGGATATTTTAATGCAAGCTGGGTGGTGTCGGCTTTGTTATAAAAGTCAAGTATGTTTTGCTGTAAAGGTTTGGTAAGTTCAATAAATTTATTGTCATCCAGCTTATCAAGCAAATCAATATAAGTTTTATCTGCCAGGCCGTATTCACCAGGCATGGTGGGCTTACCGGTGTCGTAATCCACATCCTGCAGGTTTATTTTTTCGTAATGTAACTTTGCAAGTTCGGCACTATAATGAACCAATACAGTATCAAAACTTCTTATAAATAGTTTTTCTCCTTCGGGCCCCACATCTTTAAATTTGAGGGCTTTTAAAGGGCCTACTTTTGGCAGTACACGAACAAGGAATGATAATACAGTGGCTTTAAATCCGGGTTTTTGCCTGGTTTTGCCAAATTCTTTATAGAATTCCTTATTTTTCATTTTATAATGAAAATTATGACTGTTAACACTAGGGTTTAACTTTTTGATATCATTTTTCTTTAATACCCATGCTGTTTTTGTTATAGTAGGCAACAGGCTTTTAACCGACCATCTGAATGTTGAAATTGCTAAACCCAGATCTCCAAAAACAGCATTGATGTCCTGTCCGTATGTTTTAAGGAAAGCCCGCTCTAAAACAGGGCGTGATACTTCAAAGCCAACGAAATCATGGTAAGCCTGTGTCGCATAATTGCCCCTTGCTGTTTGTAAAACATCAAAAGATATTTCCACCCTGCTATGTGAAGCATGGTCTTCTTCATAAGTAACTACGGGTCCAAACTTTTGTCCCATTTTTGGATAGGTTTTTGGAACGACAATGTTTGTCGCTAACGAGTGACCATATTTATCCCCCATATAATGGCATAAAGATCCCAGTGCGAATGCATATTCATTTAAATTTTGCGATTCTGAAATCAATGCTTCCACAAAGTCACCGCTGCGTACATAATGTGCCAGGTTGGTAAAATAAGTGCTTCCAAACGGGAAATAACCCATATCGGCAATTAAACTCCCGCCGTAAGCATAGGCATGGGCATTTTTTAAATCTTCGTCAGTGGCGTTTGGAAACTTCGCTTTTAACAACGGCTTGATGGCTTTATCCCAACTGGCGTCGATCAATGCTTCATGAGTAAGAACGGAATAAGCTTTTGATGATTGGGGATTTGCGCATAAAAAAACAACAAATACAATTAAGTACCTGGCATAAAGTAACAGCTTCGACATTATAATAGGTTTTAGTATTCTGATTAAAGGATTAAAAGCGAAAATTGTTTTGTTTACAGCCGATTAGCTATCGCACCCCCATTTAGCCTGGCACTTTGTAAGTAATAACTGACTAAAGTATTTTTAATTGTGTTTTATAAAATGGCCCCCGTCAATTGACGGAGGCAATGTTTTATAATATTGAAATATTTAGTTGAATTGATTATTTCCATTGGATGGTATACGTTGCTCCGCTATTTAAAACCAGCGTTGCTTTCTTGCCGCCAAGGAAGGTTAAGGTTCCGTTAAATGCAAAACTTTTGCCCGAAGTGGAAGTCGCAGTTAAAGTTACAGTAGCTGTGCCCGAAACAATTTCCTGCGATGTTTTGTCGACCGCTACATTTGTTGATATTACAGCCAGGTTGCTGGTAAAAGTATATTGCTTTCCTATTTTTGAAGTGTAAGTACCTGAACGTGCGTAATTTGTGCTTAGCAGATATTGTGTTGAAGACGCACCGAATCCTGTTAGTATAAAGCCGCCCGTGCTGTTATCGTTTGCAGACATACGGGGACCATCATAATTTGCTTTCCCGGTAAAGTTGAATGTTAACAGGCTCGGAGATGTACCGTTACAGCTCAAAACGTAGTTCCAGTTTAGGGCGTAGCTATAGGAGGGTGAATCCCCGGCTGTGCTGACATATACTATTGATGAATCTTTTTTAACACCACATTGCAATGCCACCTTTTTATAAATGGTAACTGAACTATTTAATTGTGTAACCATCCCTCCATTTGATGGGCTAACGGCGTCGGTTGTCAGTTCGGCTGCATCAGCTTCTGTTATAGTGGAGCTGGCGGTAGTGACGGTGCTGGCTTTTTTGCATGATGACAGGTTTAATGCTGCACTTGTGGTAATAATTACAGCGAAAAAGACTTTTGCAATAGAATTATTGGTTATCATATTTAGTTTATAAATTATTGTGTACTAACCTTGTACGAATTAAACGGTAAAGTTGTTTAGTACAGATCTTAAATTATAATTCATAATTTTCTAAATTAAAAAAGGGCAATCCGGTGTAGCAGATTGCCCTTTTTTGTATATCGATATCAGTAATTAATTTCCTGGTTCGTCAGACGGCGTTCCTACTATTTTGTAAACTTTTTTACCGGTGTTATCAGTTGTAACCTGGTAATAATAATCATCAGGAGACACATAAAAGGATTCGCCGTTAAGCTTTATCTTCCTGGTACCTTCGGGTAGCGCATCATAAATATCACCTATTTGCGGTTGTTGTTGAGGAGCTGCACTTACATTGGCATTGTTACCATTATCTGTATAACCGGTACTTGCACCGTTATCGGTATTTAACTGGCCATCTTTACCAGCTATTACATAAGTGGTAGAACCATCATCTTTTGTTACCGGCTGATAGTAAACGCCATTTAACTCATAATACTGTTGGCCATTTATAGTGATAGCCTGTGCTTTTGCCGGTAATGTAGTTATCTCGGCACCAAGCGGCGGTTCAACAACTGTATATTGACTGTCGTTATATTGGTAATAAAAACCATTACTGTAAAAGTACTCTGCATCATCCCAATAAAAAGGATAGTAACCATAAGGCAAGTAACCTATACTAAAGCCGAGCCTTGGCCAATATAAGCTGGAATAAAAACCTCCATGCCAAAAATATCCGCCATGGCCGCCCCAAAAAGCACGACCACCCCAATTGCGCGGACCGTAATAGCCGCCTCTGTATCCGCCATATCCGGCGCCTCTGTAGCCGCCATAGCCAACACGGCCACCAACACCAGCGTGCCCGATAAAGCCAGGATGGCCGGCATATCCCGCACGGCCACCGAAACCGGCCCGAACACCGCCGCCGTTAAAACGGGCATTGCCGCTAAAGCCTGATCGTTGGCCGCCACTAAAACCACCGCCGCCATTAAAGCGTGCGCCGCCGCCGCTAAAACCCGTTCTTTGGCCGCCGCCACTGAAACTGGGACGAGCACTGCCGCCGCCGCCGCTAAAGTGACTGCCTCCGCCTCCGCCACCGCTAAAGTGACCACCGCCACCTCCGCCGACATGACCGCCGCCACCTCCGCCGCCGGAGTGACCTCCGCGCTGTGCGTTAGCAGGAACCGCTAAAAACAGGCAAACCAGCCCACTTAAGCATGATAACAAGAAATATTTATATGCGCTTTTCATAATTAATTATAATTGAACAGCTTTTATGCTGTTATGTGATAGACGTGATTTTTTATAAACGGTTTAATCGCTTTAAAATAATTATTTAAGGTTTGCATTTGGATGACAAAAGTTTGCTGGCATAGTTGAATTTACGCTTTGTACGGGTAATAAAACGGTGTAAATTCATATATTAGCAGCCCCTGTAACTGACAGAAAACAAGTATACATCTTATAGCATATCATGATAAAAGACACTAACTCATTAAACCAGGTAGCCGAATTTCATACTACATTTAAACATCCGGTAGTGCAAAAACCTGCAATACCCTCAAAAGAAAGATGTGATTTACGTATTTCGCTGCTGGCCGAAGAATTGAAAGAATTGCAGCAAGCAGTAGATGATAATAATTTGGTTGAAGTTGCCGATGCATTGTGTGATCTTCAATACGTGCTTGCCGGGGCAATTTTAGAATTTGGCCTGGGCGAAAAATTCAAAGAACTGTTTGATGAAGTTCATCGCTCCAACATGAGCAAAGCCTGTAAATCTGTTGAAGAAGCCAGCCTCACAATTGATCATTACAAAAACACTGCCAATACAGATTCATACCATAAAGAAATAGACGGCTTGTTTTTAGTGTACCGTACAGCTGATAATAAAACGCTGAAATCCGTAAATTATTCACCCGCTGATCTTGATGCGATATTAAGCAAATAGGGCAGAGGAGATCACAGGTTTTATTTTAATAATGTATGGCCTGTGATCTCTGAAATAATAAACGTCTGGCTTTATAATTAGATGTTGTTACACCCGTAAAAAGGTCTTCTTTTGGTATAGGTACCTTAAAAACAACCATTTTACCAGTACAAAGGTTATGGCCATTATTACCGCGCCGTAAGGCTCACCGGCCAGCTGGCCCAGCCAGCCAAAAAAACCATCATTGGTGTATGTCCACTTTATAAAATGGCTGGATATGTAAATAAGGATAGAATTCATGCCGATCACTTTAAAAAAGAAAGCCCACTTTTTGTACCCTAATACATCAATAGCGTAATAAAAGAGCGCCATCAGCAACAAGCTTATGCCGCCCACCAGCAATACAAATGAGCTTGACCACAAGTTTTTATTTATAGGAAAATCGAGGTTCCATATCAGTGCAAGCGCTATAAAAATGACACCTGTTAACGCCATGCGTATAGTTTTGGCATTTTGTGTTAGTGACCTGTTTTTTAATACTTGTCCGGCTAATATTCCTAACAGGCCCGTGCTGATAGCCGGAATAGTGGAAAATAAGCCTTCGGGGTCGTGCATATTGATTTTTGTACCCGGGAACGGTACATACAACCTGCCAGGTAATATGGTACGGTCAATATAGGATGCAAAGTTTCCCTGTGGGGTTAAGTCGCCGGGGTGAAAACCGGGTGCTGAAGTGAATTTCAGCAATAAATAATATCCAATTATAATTAAGCAAAACCAAAGCATTTGTGCCCATTCTTTTGAGTACAGGTAAATGATATTGGCAAACATGTATGCAATACCAATCCTGCCTAACACACTGGGAAAACGGATATCTGCAATCGGCATAATTTTAAGGCCATTATTAACTACCAAACCTAAAAGAACCAATATAAAAGTCCTTTTTATAACCCGCAGTAGTAACTGTTCGCGGGTTTTACCTTTCTCCAGTTCACGTCCTACCGAAAACGGGGTAGAAACCCCGGCCATAAAAAGAAAAAGCGGGAAAATAAGATCATATGCATGAAACCCATTCCAGTCCGGGTGTGTGAATTGCGTTGCAAGGGTATGCCAAAACGGCGACTTAGTGGCATGATACAAACTATACAGGATTTCATCCGCGCCCATTATCCAGAACATATCAAAACCCCGCAGGGCATCTAACGAGTAAAGGCGGGTAGGGGCTGAGTCGAAATCATCCGTTGCCTGTTTGGTAGTTGTTTTGGTCATTCCGGTATAATTAGATATTAATTGGTTAAGCAAGATATTAATTATATAACAATTTGAAAAGTAACCTGTGTATCAATGTTGTTAAATACTGCAATATATTGATATCGGCAGTATAAAAAGGGACTACATCAACCACAAAATCTACCCGAAATGATTATAACAACCTAATTATTAGCTTTTTCGTAATAGTGAAAATGAATTTGACCGAAAATTTTGCCGATGAACCTGGCAAGTTGAAAAATGTTGTAACACGTACAAGTCAGTTAGGCTTAATTTCATTATTGCTTAGTTTGGGAATAACAGTTTACTATTGTTTTCTTGGGTTGTTCGTGTCCTCAATAATGGTTGGCTGTTTTTCTTTGAGCGTTATTTTAATACTTACACTTCAATACTTTAAAATACTAAAGGAAGCACAAATATACATCCTGGCTGCCATATGCATTTTGCTTATGGTAAGTGCTTTTATTGAAGGCGCCGCAACAGGCCAGTATTTTTACTTTTTTCCCGTTTTAGTTGTCATTCCTGTTATTGTAGATTATAAAAAATCATCTAACCTTGAGTTTGGTATTACCTTTACTACAGTTGTTATTTCTTTTGGCGTAAACTTTTATGTTGGCCATGTAATTCAACCATATGAATACATTGATGCCAAAATAGCGAACAAAATGTTGTTTGCAAATGCAGGGTCGGCTTTATTATTAACCCTATGTTTTTCACTTGCTTATATCTATTATGAACGAAAATACCTTAAAGCCATAATAGACGAAAAAAACAGTGCAATTGCTGGTCGTACCAGGTTTTTATCAACAATGGGACACGAATTAAGAACTCCTTTAAATGGAATAATTGGCGTATTGAATATTATTGAGGATGAAGAACCGCAAAATACTAAAAATGAAAACTTTGCAATATTAAAGTACTGCTCCAACCACATGCAGCAACTGATAAATGACATATTGGATTTTAACAAGATAGAAGCGGGTAAACTTAGCATACACCCGATAGCGGTTAATTTTAAGCAACTTTTAGTAAACTCAACCTTGCCATTCTATAACCATATTGAGGAGAAAAAATTACAGTTGATTATTGAGATCGACCCGGTTCTTGATATTGTTGTTTTGGTGGATGATGTAAGGTTGATACAAATACTGAATAACCTGCTTTCAAATGCCATGAAATTTACGGAGAAGGGCTTTATAAAGTTAGTAGTGGCCTGTAACAAAATTGACTCTGCAGAAATTAACGTGAGTTTTGTGGTGGAGGATAGCGGCATAGGAATTGAAAAGGAAGACCAGGGTAGAATATTTGAAAGTTATTGGCAGGTTTATAATCAAAGCAGCCGCAAATACACTGGTACCGGATTAGGGCTTACAATATGCCTGCGATTGCTGGAACTAATGGGAAGTTCCTTAAAATTAACAAGCAAAAAAGGTAAGGGCAGTGCTTTTAGTTTTGAGCTTACCTTAAACCGTTCAATTAAGCGTGCCAATAAAAAGGACCAGGTAATTCGGCTTGAAGAAGACCTTTCAGGCATGAGAATTTTAATAGTTGAAGACAATAAAATAAATATGATTATTGCCAGTAAAATGTTAACCAACCAAAAAGCTATATGTACACCGGCTTTTAATGGTAAAGAAGCATTGGAACTATTAGAAAAAAATGCGCAATATGATATGATATTGATGGATCTGGAAATGCCCGTAATGGATGGGCATACAGCAATAATAGAAATTAAGAAATTATATACTCAACTACCCGTTATTGCATTTACAGCTTCCCTGATAGATCAGGAAATGTTAGCCGATTTATTGGAGAAAGGGTTTGAAGATTGTATCTTAAAACCCTTTCAGCCGCATGATCTGTTCATCCAAATAAAAAAGCATTCCAGGCAACAGCCGGAGGTTGGTCTTCCGGACCTGCAGAAGGTAACTGTATGATTTTAATCTCCCCTTTTTAAGCCAAATTTCTCTATTTTACTATATAAATGGCTACGCTGGATATCTATATCATCCGCTGTTTTTGAAACGTTCCAGTTGTTTTTTTCGAGCTTAAATTTGATGTATTCCCGCTCGGCGTAATCTTTATATTCCTGGAAATTGGCAAACTGGTTAAAATCTGTTTGAGGGGCTGAGCTGCCATTAGTCGCCGTGGCAGGAGAAGAAGGATTAGCAAATGCTTTCACATCTCCGTCTGTAATGGTTTTATCGCTCAAAATGATAAGGCGTTCCACCATGTTTCTTAACTCACGGATATTACCTGTCCACGGTAATGCTTTAAGGGCCTCAATAGCCGCATCAGAGATCTTTTTAACCGGCATGCCGTAATCACTGCATATTTCATCCAAAAAGCTATGCGTAAGCAAAGCGATATCGTCCCTGCGGTCTGTTAATGGCGGTACATGTATTAAAATAACACTCAGCCTATGGTAAAGGTCCATGCGGAAGTTACCGGTTTCAATTTCCTTTAACAGATCTTTATTTGTTGCAGCCACAACACGCACATCCACATCAATTTCTTTTTCTCCGCCCACACGGGTAATTTTGTTCTCCTGCAGGGCACGCAATACCTTCGCCTGCGTGGGCTGGCTCATATCGCCAATCTCATCCAGGAAGAGCGTTCCGCCATTGGCAGATTCAAACTTGCCGATACGTTGTTTTATTGCTGATGTAAATGACCCTTTTTCGTGTCCGAATAATTCACTTTCAATTAATTCTGACGGTATGGCGGCGCAGTTTACTTCAATTAAAGGTGCATTTGAGCGATTAGATTTTTCATGCAGCCAGCGGGCAACCAGTTCTTTTCCGCTGCCGTTTGCGCCGGTAATAAGTACCCGGGCGTCCGTAGGGGCCACACGGTCAATAGTTTCCTTTATCTTAAGGATAGCCTGTGATTCACCTAAAATGGGCCTAACCTTTGAAACCCGGCGCTTTAAAACTTTTGCTTCAGTAACCAAGCTTCCTCTGTCGAGCGCATTGCGTACTGTAATAAGCAGGCGGTTAAGATCGGGTGGTTTGGATATAAAATCAAAGGCTCCCTTTTTGCTTGCTTCAATAGCTGTTTCAACGGTTCCATGACCGGATATCATGATAAAAGGAAGATCGGGTTTTATATTAAGGCCTTCGGTAAGTACTTCCATTCCGTCCATGCGGTTCATTTTAATGTCGCACAGTACCAGGTCGTAATCATTCTTTTTAATGAGTGCTAAACCGTCGATACCATTGTCAACATCCTCAACCACATAATCTTCATATTCTAATATCTCACGTAACGTATTGCGTATTGCGCGTTCGTCATCAATTATTAAAATCTTTGCCATCTTTATTCTTATTTTCTTTCGGTAGTGTAAAACGACGCTAATATATATAATTGTATAGAAAAACAAACAGTATTTGATTTTTTTGTGGCGACGCAATACCTTGCATCTTAAGGGAGTACTGGCCAGGGACGGAGGGTATTTGCGTTCGGTATGTGAAAAAATCCCGGTCCGAGACGCAAAAATCCCGGTCCGAGACGCAAAGTATTGCGCCTTTACGCGAAAAAACCCCTTCCATTTTACTGAAAGGGGCCTGTTTGCAGCAGCAAACCTGTAAGCCGGGTTCTGTTTCATCACGGTTTTACCCGGATGAATTCTATCATTAATCTGGCCCTGCCATTGCTGACAGGTTTAATCAACCTACCCATCCCGGCGATCCGCCGCTGGCGGATACGGAAACGAGCAGCTCCGCTTCCGGGACCTATTTGGTTTTTCAACTCCTGAGGTTTACCGCAATCCCGGTCGCCCGGAAAAGCCGTGAGCTCTTACCTCACGTTTTCACCCTTACCCCAATAAATCAGGGCGGTTTATTTTCTGTGGCACTTGCTGTCGCCGGCTGCCGGCGCCTTCCCGTTAGGAAGCAGGATGCTCTGTGTTGCCCGGACTTTCCTCCGCCCCGCCTGGGCGGGGCAGCGATAGAACGTTTTGCA
>JAQBOU010000026.1 GCA_028287865.1 Mucilaginibacter sp.
ACTGGTAAACGAACTGGCGCTTTATGAAAAGGCGCCGCAGGAGGTTACGGTAACCTTGCAGGAGTTTGAGGATGCCGGTTTTGGCAGCAACCCGGTATGGAAAGCGTTTGTTGCCGAAATTGATGGTTTAATAGTGGGCTTTGCTTTTTATTACATCCGTTATTCTACCTGGAAAGGCTGTAGGATGTACCTGGAAGACCTGATTGTTACTGAATCAGTGCGCGGTAAAGGAATTGGCAAATTGTTATTTGACCAACTTATTATTGAAGCAAAAGAGATGGGTTTTAAGGGGATGGTTTGGCAGGTGCTTGACTGGAATGAACCTGCTCTTAACTTCTATAAAAAATATGAGGCAAGCGTTGAGGCTGGTTGGCTCAATGCGTCCCTCTCAAATGAACAACTTTCAAAAATTGAAGTATGAGATTAAGGTGTGCTACAAATCCCCTATTCACAAATTAAATCATTACTCCGGCCAAATACGGTCGTTACTCAAATATATTAAATAATGCTCGTTTTTAAATTTGGAGGTGCATCAGTAAAAGATGCCAACGGTATGGTTAATCTGGCTAATGTGGTTAAAAGATACCAGGATCAGCAATTGTTAATCGTTGTTTCGGCCATGGGAAAAACCACCAATGCGCTCGAAAAACTTACTAAAGCTTATGTTAACCATGAGGATGAGTTGCATGTTATTTTTGATGACCTGAAAAAATATCATTATGCAATTCTGGAACAGCTATTTGACCCTTCAGATGCAATTTTCGATGAGGTTGCCAATACTTTTGTGGAGATTGACTGGATCATTGAAGAAGAACCGCATGATGATTATGATTTCATTTATGACCAGATAGTTTCTATTGGCGAACTGGTGTCAACAAGAATTGTAAACGCCTACTTAAATAAAACAGGACTAAAAAGCCAGTGGCTGGATGTACGCGGCTACGTACATACAGATAATACTTACCGCGAAGGCTCGGTGCAATGGGATAAAACCCGTGCAAGCATTACCAGGGATATTCCGGCACTTTTACAAAAAGGGATGGTGGTTACCCAGGGCTTTTTAGGAGGCACCTCCGAAAACTTCACCACCACCCTTGGCCGCGAAGGGTCTGACTACACGGCCTCCATATTTGCCGCGTGTTTGGGTGCTGAATCAGTTACCACCTGGAAAGATGTGCCGGGCATTTTAAATGGCGACCCTAAATTTTTTGAAGATACCATTAAGTTTGATGAGCTCTCATACACGGAAGCAATTGAAATGACCTATTACGGGGCGAGTGTGATCCACCCTAAAACCATCAAACCGCTTCAAAATGCTAAAATACCGCTATTCGTTAAATCATTTAACCACCCGGAGGACGAAGGAACGGTTATAAAGGAGGACGGCAAAAATGTATTTTTAAAACCAGTCATCATTTTAAAACAGAACCAGGTATTATTGTCATTATCCGCCAGGGATTATTCTTTCATTTCCGAAGACCATTTAAGCAGCATTTTTGGCTTATTTGCAAAATACCAGGTGAAAGTAAACATGATGCAGACATCGGCGCTCAGCTTTTCAGTTTGTATTGATTTTTACGAAGAACGTTTCCAAAAGCTTTTGCTGGGCTTAAATGTTGATTTTAAAACAAAATATAACCAGGATCTTTCTTTAATCACCGTACGGCATTATTCACAAAGTTCCATCAGTGAGTTAATTAACAATCGGGTTATATTGCTCGAGCAGGTAAGCCGCAATACGGTGCAAATGGTTGTTAAGTAAAAATATTGTTTTAAAAGCTTAAAAAATGTTAAAGTAAACTGTATTTGATTTAATTTAAATGGTAATAGGCTATATTAGCAGCCATTGCCAAATCAATCTTAATTCATGAAATTTTTAAAAATTTTACTGGCGCAATCCTTATTTTTAGCTCTATTTTGTTTTACAGCATCCGCTCAAAGCGACACAGCAGTTTTAAACCATATCATACGTAAATCTGCCAGGTTATACGACAACTATCCCATAGAAAAAGTATACCTGCACTTTGATAAACCCTATTATGCCGTAGGCGATACCATTTGGTTTAAAGCTTACCTAACTATTGATCGCCATCAGCCTTCTCCTTTAAGCAGGATCATGTATGTTGATATCCTGGACGGCCGTGACTCATTGATGCAAACTTTAAAATTGCAGGTCAAAAACGGCGTTGCCTGGGGAAATATCGCCATTTCACAGTATTCGTACAAAAAAGGAAATTACCGGGTGGTGGCTTATACCAACTGGATGAATAATTTTGATGCCGGTTACTTTTTCAACAAGAACATCACTATAGGCGATGCAATTAATAATACAGTATCCACCCAGGTCTCGTTAAAATCATCCGTTGCAAACAAACTTCCCAAAATTTCGGCCGGAATATATTATAAAGATGATGACGGAAATCCCTTAAGTGAGAAAAAAGTGAGCTGGAGTATTCAAAAAGATGACGAACCTATCATTAAAGGCAAGGGCCTAACAGATAAAAGCGGTTTTATAAACATAAGTTTTATCAACACCAAAAATGTGGGTTTAGATTCAGCCACTTTGGTAACGGTTATTGAGAATACCGGCAGGAAACAGGTTAGCAGTTCATTTCCTTTAAAATCTGTTGCAAGGCCCAATGATATCCAATTTTTTGCCGAAGGCGGCCAGCTTATTAATGGTTTAAGAACAAAAGTTGCTTTCAAAGCAGTAAATGCTGTTGGTTTGGGCATAGAGGTGAAAGGAACTATTACTGACAATAATAACCAGGTTGCTGCTGAATTTGCATCGTCGCACCTTGGCATGGGCGCTTTTATATTTACTCCGGAAGACGGAAAAACCTACACAACAAGGGTTACATTCGCAGACGGATCATCAACTGTAGCCGACTTGCCTAAAATTGAGAGTAATGCCATCGGGTTAAGCGTTGACAATACTGACCCCGATGTTTTAAAGTTAAAAATACAAGCAGACCAACAACTTTTTAAAGCTTACCAGGGTAAAACATTTTTCATTCTGGCCAAATCCAGTGGGGTGATATGTTTCGGTGCCAAAACGCAGCTTCAGGAGCAGGTTTATAACGCTTCAATTCCAAAAAGTAAATTTCCTACAGGGATTGTCCAGGTAACCCTTTTTACGGAAGACGGCGACCCGATAAGCGAGAGAATCGCTTTTATTCAACATAACGACCAGTTGAAGCTTTCAATAAACGGCGACCATCCCTCCTACACCACCAGGCAAAAAGTAAAGTTAAATATTACAGCAAAAAATGGCGATCAACCTGCAGAAGGTAGTTTTTCTTTAGCAGTAATAGATGATTCAAAGGTGCCTTTTAATGAAAACTCGGAAATTACTATCCTGTCTTACCTATTGTTAACATCAGATATCAGGGGCTATATCGAAAAACCAAATTATTATTTTAATCATCCGGATGCAAAGGCAATTGCCGACCTCGATGTATTAATGCTAACACAAGGTTATCGCCGTTTTTCATATGATGGGATCATGAATAACAAATATCCATCCATAACTTTTCTTCCTGAAACAGGCATTAATATCAGCGGGACATTAAGGGCTTCCAATGGCATCCCAAAAAATGCCGGAAATGTACGGTTACTGATTACAGACAAAAATTTCTCGGCAAATGCGGTTACAGATGCCGAGGGAAAATTTAGGTTTACGAACCTTGTATTCCCGGATTCGGCAAAAGTGAACATAAATGCACGCAATAATACCCGGGCAAGCGACCTCATGCTAACGCTTGATAACGACCCAGGTCAAAGAGTCCCTCTTAACTTTAACAAACCTGATGCAATACTAAATATTGATAGTACACTTAGCGCTTACCTAAAAAACATCAAAATGCAGTATAAAAACTCAAATACACTGAAAGAAGTAGTGATAAAAGATACCAGGATAGTTAAAACCGTAAGTCACCGGGATTATGGCAGCTTGGCCAGTCTTGCAAGTGAACCGGATCATTTAATTCCTGGTAAATTATTACAAGGCTGCGCAACGGCCCTGGATTGTATTACTACAATGGCAATGGGGATGACCTATGATAACGGCTTTTTTTATGTTACCAGGGATTACAGCCAGGGTAAAAGAGTGCCTGCGCAAATTTTTTTAAGAGGAACGCCGGTAGATGTAAATTCGTTGTACAGCCTGAATACCTCAGAAATAGAATCTGTTGAAATATTTACCAAAGATGAACTTGGACTGATAAACAGCGCATATAATACCAATGGGGCTATTGTGGTAAATATGAAAAAAGCACCTGAAGGTACAAAAATCAGTTTATCGGAATTAAAACAATTAATCCCCCAACAAAATGATTTAACCTTCACTCCAAAAGGGTATGCCGTGGTAAGAACATTTTATATCCCGAGGTATGACGGACCGAGAGCTTCCCAAACCAACCGCGTTGATACCCGTAGTACAATTTACTGGAACCCCAACGTAGTAACCGATAAAACCGGGGCTGCTACAATGGAGTATTTTAACGGAGATGGCACAGGTACTTACCGGGCAATAATTGAAGGTATTGATAAAGATGGCAATATTGGCAGGCAGATTTACAACTATACAGTGAAGTAGTTGTTAAGTGTGTACATCTGAAGCTAAATAAATATCGGAACAAAAACTTAATAGTAATATAATGAGTAAATTAACTCCCTTCCATGTGGCCGTACCTGTTTATGACCTGGAAGAATCAAGAAAATTTTACAGGGAAGTATTAGGATGCAGCGAAGGAAGAAGCTCAGATCAATGGACAGATTTCAATTTATACGGACACCAGTTTGTGATACATTTAAAGCCCCGCCCTGCCGAAAAAGCTGAACATCACTTTAACCCGGTAGATGGCCATGAGGTGCCGGTGCCACACTATGGAGTAGTTTTGGAATGGGATGAATGGCATGCGTTAGAAAAAAGATTAAGGCAACACCACACTAAATTTGTTATAGAACCGTATATTCGTTTTAAGGGATTACCTGGCGAGCAAGCTACGATGTTTTTCCTGGATCCGTCGGGCAATGCGCTTGAATTTAAATCGTTTAAAGATTTTGGTCAGCTATTTGCGGTTTAGTTTCTAAAAGTTTCACTTTATGGATGTTGCTGAGGTTGAACGGTTGATAAAGATCAGTAAGGAGCATCCCTTAATGCCCGAAACCTTTATACCATGGCAGCAGGATCCCCTGCCGGAAGACATCTTTCTACCAGAAATTTTAACATCACTGCATGGCCTGGAAATATATGACACCCTTACTCCTGCTCAAAAACTGGAGCTTGGCAGGCACGAATTAGTACAGGTTATTGCGTCATACTCCTGGGGCGAATGTTTATTTTGCCTGTTTATGACCAGGCATATCCTTACACTCCCACCCGAAGACGTTGAATACCGCTTCCTTTTAAGAGAATTAATAGAAGAATTCAGGCACCAGGAAATGTTTGGACAAGCCATTGCTAAATTAGGCGGAAAACCAATCAGGCAATCCGGTTTACATAAATTTTTCGGTGAGTTTAGCAACAAGTACCTACCTGCCGACTACCTGTTTATGGGCAGCGTATCTGTTGAACTGGTAACTGATATATTTGGGAACCATGCGCGCAGATCGCCCAATATTTATCCGGTGATAAAAAAGATGTTCGATCTGCATAATATTGAAGAAGGACGTCATATACTTTTTACCAAAAATCTATTAAAGAAATATGCTGCCAAAGCGGGTTACATAAAACGGACATTATATAGTTATGTGATACTTTTCAATATTTTATTTGTGCGTACAATGTATGTAAAAAGGGAAATATATGCGCGTATCGGTCTTGAAGATCCGGATAAGGTATTCAAACTTGCAACCGGTAACTTTAAAAAGAAGTTCAGCGAAACCTGCCTGGTTGACATTATTAATTTTGTTGATGAATGGAAAGGGTTTAACCTTGCAACCCGCTGGGCCTGGCGATGGATTTTAGAAGCTAACGTTTAAGATAAGAAGCTAACGGCGAAACCCAGGGACCTATTTTAATGAAGAAATAAATAGCCCTAAATGAATCAGACGAGAAAATAACCTAATTATAAATCATACGGTTTTATAGATTTGTCAATTGATTTCGGGAAAATCAATTGACAAATCGCCCCGTCGCTTTAATAAATATTATAAATTAAACCGGGTGTTATTAAATTAAATGATATTTATTTTAAACTGTAAACCATCACTTTAAAAGTACCGGCCACAGGTATTTTAGTCCCCGCCTGGTATTCAGCAACCGGCAAATAAAGTTTGTGTGTTGTCATATCTAAGGCCATTGTCTTAGCACGGTTCTGTGTAGTCAATGTTTGCACCAGTGTATAATGATCAAGAGCATCTTGTTTAAAAACTGACGCTGTTCCGTCACCATTAGATGCTATCAGCAATTTAGTAGCCGGATCATATACAACGGCATCCACTCCTGCTCCGATAGGCAGCGTCTGTATAACTTTACCGGATGGAATATCAACCACGCTCAGTCCTTTATTTTCACGGCAAACAGTAAATAATTTTTGATTCTCTTTATCAATTGCTAGCCCGGTAGGGCCACCACAGGGGCTTAATGAATAATTTTGAGTAATACTCAGGGCTTTCGTATCTATTATATTTAAACTGTTTTTATCTTCCAGGTTGTTATAGATAAGTCCTTTCCCATCTGCAACTGCAAATTCGGGCGCCCCCTTCATATCAATGGCAGCAACCTGTTTCATTAACCTCGGATCAATCACACATGAGCTGTTGCTGTGCCCGTTAAAAGTAAAGATCATTTTTGAAGCAGGATCAAAGATAATTGCATCTGCACCCTTGTGGTCCAGTGGAATGCGACTGATAATTGCAAGTGTATGCAAATCAAAAATAATTACCTGGTCTGCTTTTCCATCGCTAATAAAACCTCTGTTCAGTTCATTATCGGCAGCTACACCATGCACACCCTGCATGCCGGTTATTACCCCTTTAACCGTCTCTGTTTTCAGGTCGATAACATTAACTTCAATGCCATGTGTAACATATAAAGTATTGTTTGGCTGATCGATAAAGGCATAGTCATAGCCGGCGTTTCCAGGCAATGAAATACTTTTATCAAATACATAGTTTTGAGCAGATAATTTTAAACTGACAGACAACAGGCTTAAACCTGCGATAAGAAATACGGTGATCTTTTTCATAATAATTAAGTTGTTAGATTAATCAAGAAAGGATACTGATGTGACCCTTCCTTGTTATTAATAAAAATTTAAAAAGGTTTAGGTTCGGTTAATGTTGGTTTCCTTTGCCATCGGTTGTATAAGCACCCAAATCCTGGTTATATTTTGGGTTACCGGCTCCAAAAGCAGGCGATCCGGATTGTAAATGAAAATCATTGTTATTTGGGTAACCATTTGGTGCAGCCACTGTTCCATCAAATTTTACAAATAGTGGATCGTAATTACCGATACTTTTAGAGATCAGATCAGTAGGCTGCGGAGTTCCAACACCCGAAGGTGGATAAAAGTTATTCCTCAAATTGATCTTAATAGTAGAGTCACGCAAATCGGTATAAGTATTAACCGTTGCATAAAACAGGTTATTGCCGTAAGTAGTGTTAGCTACATCAGCATCGTTAAATATCTCCAGGCCATGGTAGCAATTTACATATATGTTATTGTAAATGTGTCCTATAGCGTTCACACCCACAGATGTACCTCTACCCGGTTCTGCGGATCCTCTGCGCCACCCAACAGATACTATAGTATTATTATAAACATCTACAATTGTTTGTGGTTTAGGCACAGAGGCAATTGTTTCCAGTTTTA
>JAQBOU010000036.1 GCA_028287865.1 Mucilaginibacter sp.
TCGTTACTTTGCGAATGGAACGGCCCCGCACCCGTCCCGGCGCCTGCCGGCATGCGGATTACCACATCCACCGGTTGCTCCCAGCGGTAATATGTTTTTGCCAGGTTATTGATCACCTGGTTAAAGCCGCAACTCACAAAATCGGCAAACTGCATTTCCATCACAGCTTTATAGCCGTTCAGCGCCAGCCCCATGGCGGCGCCCACCACACCCGATTCACAAATAGGCGTATTACGCACCCGAGCCTTGCCAAATTCGGTGCAAAGTCCCTGTGTTATTTTAAAGGCCCCGCCATATTCGGCAATGTCCTGTCCCATTATCACCAGGTTATTGTGCTTAAGCATGCTTTGTTTCAGGCCGTCGGTTATGGCATCCAGATACCGTTTGGTTGTTGTACTGCCAGACGGCTGAAATTCAGGAAAAGTATACGGTTTATACATATCCGCCAGTTCTGTTTCTACGTTTGGGACGATATCCGGCTCGCTGAAAACCTTTTCAATTTCGGTTTCAATCAGTTCCATAAACTCCGCTTTCATCTGGGGGATCCATTCCGGCTTCAGTACCAGCTCATCGAGCAAATAATTCTGAAAGGTGATCAGCGGGTCTTTTTCGCGCCATAGGTCAAACAAGTGCGGCGGAACATATTTGGTGCCCGACGCCTCTTCATGCCCCCGCATTCTGAACGTCATACACTCCAATAAAACCGGCCGCGGGTTTTCGCGCATGCCAGTGGCAAGCTCATTTACCATGTGATAAACATCCAGCAGGTTATTGCCGTCAACCTGGTGGCCTTCCATGCCGTAACCTAAGGCTTTATCCACCAAATATTTGGCCCGGTATTGTTCTTCTATAGGGGTTGATAGCCCGTAACCGTTGTTCTCAATTAAAAATATCACGGGCAAATCCCAAACGGCGGCAATATTCAGCGCTTCGTGAAAGTCGCCCTCGCTGGTTGCGCCTTCACCCGTAAACACCAGCGTTGCCTTTTTGCGGTTGCTCAGCACATCTGCCAGGGCAATGCCATCCGCCAGGGCCAGCTGCGGCCCCAGGTGCGATATCATACCAATAATTTTATACTCCTGGGTGCCGAAATGGAAAGAACGGTCGCGCCCCTTGGTAAACCCGGATGCCTTGCCCTGCCATTGCGCCATCAACCGGGACAAAGGGATATCACGTGTGGTAAAAACACCCAGGTTGCGGTGCATCGGCAGGATGTATTCGTCAATGTTCATGGCCAGGGTGCTGCCAACGGCAATTGCCTCCTGCCCTATACCCGAAAACCATTTACCTATACGCCCCTGCCGTAAAAGTATCAGCATCTTCTCTTCAACCAGCCTCGGCCATAACAACTTTTTGTAAAATTCAATAAGTTGGTTGTTATTTAGGTTTTTCCGGTCAAAAATCATCCTGTAAAACTACTGAAGTTTTTAAAACTTTGTATGTTTACATAATTGTTCATTAGTTTATTGGTCTGCCCATTTTAATTAAATAATTGGTGATTATTTTTTAACCCCTGATAAATAATTGCGCTTAGATAAACTCTAAAAATACTAATGAACCCATTAACAATTGACTAAAGATCTCACTATGAAACGAAACCTCCTTTTTATTCTGTTCCCACTCGCAATAATGGTAATGGCAGCTGCTCCGCACGATTTTTTCCTGTTGCCCGAAAACTTCTTTTTGCACAAAGGCGATAAGCTCGATCTGCATTTATTGTCGGGCGATACCTTTGTAAAACAACAGGAAGTACGGTATCAGCCTAAAAATACACTGAAGTTTACGCTGTTTGAAGGATCAAAGAAAACCGATCTGACTAAAGTTGCCAAAGACAGCGCCGTGCCTTTGGTTGATTATACCATGGTAAATACCGGCCAGGCTTTGGTTGACATGACCCGTATAGTTGAGACGGATGATGCCTCGCGCGATAACTTCGCCGACTTTTTAACTGCCCAGAATTTGGATAAAATGGCCGAAAAGGTGAAAAATGGCAACCAGTTCAGGATACGTCAAAAATATACCCGCTACATAAAGACGCTGTTTTCTGTTAACGACCATAACGGAAACGCTTATGAAAAGGTGGTGAATGATGATTACGAGATTATTTTAAAGGCTGATCCGTATCAAAAGAAATACGGGGATGATATGTCTGCATTATTAATGTTTAAAGGAAAACCTGCCGCAGACGCTTCCATATCGCTTTATATAAAATCCATCTCGGGGAATGTATATTCTCAAAATTTTATAACTGATAAAAAAGGGGAGATAAACTTTACCATGACCCGCGAAGGCATTTACCTTTTACGGAGCGTACGCGTTGAACCAACCAAAGCCCAGGATGCCGACTACGAAAGCTGGTGGGCTTCTTACACCTTTCCTTTCAGCAGCTCGGACGAGGTACCAAATACCTATAAAGAGTTTGGTTTCGGAAACAAGCATTAAGCTAATTCCGGCTTGCATCAGCGTTGTCGTTAAATAGTGTTAAATATTTACGGCTATAGCGATATTTATATTAAACAGGGTATTTTTGAATATAACCTTAACAGAGCATTATGTTCAAAAATCACCTGAAACTGGCGCTGCGCAATATCTGGAAGCACAAAACAACCACTGCCATAAATGTTTTAAGCCTGTCGGCAGGGATAGCATCCTGTGCGTTGGTGTTTTTGTTTGTGCAGCACGAGCTGAGCTTTGACAAAGGCTTTGATAATGCTGATGATATTTATCGCATAACATCAACCTTTAAAGATGGCAGCAAGGCGCCAACTGTTGGCTTGCCTTATGCCAGGTATTTAAAAAGCGAAATACCCGAAATTGAGCAGGTAAGCCGTTTGGATCCAACCAATGGAGTTACTATTGTGCAGGCACAGGGAACTGCAACTTCCACTCCATTTGCCGAAGATTCGGGCTATTGGGTAGATCCTGCATTTTTTCAAGTGCTTTCCTTTCATTTTTTGCAGGGCGACCGCAACACTGCATTCACCGCGTCCAATACAATGGTACTTTCACAATCGCTTGCAAAAAAACTGTTCGGGCAGGTGTATCCTGTCGGGAAAACATTAAAGGCAGGCGGCACTATTTATACCATCACCGGGGTTTTTAAAGAGGATTTTTTAAACCATATTAAAGCTGATTTTTTTGCTTCTAACAATAGTGATAAGATCAGGGAGGTAATGGCTAACACTACCAATTGGGTGGTTAATGATAATTATTATACTTACATTAAGCTGAAACATGGCAGTAATTTGCAGCATGTGCTTAAAGAATTAAATGCTTACACACTAAGGCATGCTCTTGCTGATATGAAGGCCGGCAACGATTACATGACCAATTCCCTGCAGTCGCTTAAGGATATACATCTTCATTCCGCAGAATTCCAGGATTATCTCGCCTACAAGCAGGGCAACATAAACTACCTGTATCTGTTAGCTTCTATAGCTTTAGTAATACTGGTATTGGGCTGTATCAATTATATGAATTTAACAACTGCCCAGGCCATAAGCCGCGCCCGCGAAGTGGGTGTACGCCGCGTAATGGGTGCGGGCAAGGCATCTATCCGTTACCAGTTTTTGATTGAGACCCTTGTAATAAGCTTTTGTGCGCTGGTTATTTCCATCGGGCTTGCATTTTTGTGTTTGCCGCTGTTTAACACGCTTACGTGGCAATCCTTATCTTTTTTTGCAACAGAGAACCGCAGTTTAATTTTATGGCTGCTGCTGGTAACCTTAATAACCGGATTGGCGGCAGGATTATATCCGGCTTTTTATCTCTCCGCCTTTAAGCCTGTAAAAGTATTAAAAGGTAAAATAAGCGATCCATCAGGTGTGTTTAGCGTACGCAAGGTGCTTATCGTATCCCAGTTTATTATCTCCACATGCCTTATATTTGCCACCGTTGTAATATGGAACCAGCTGCATTATATGCTCCATGCAAAAACAGGTTTCGACCCGGATCAGCAATTAGTGCTGAATTTAAATAGTGAGCAATCTCAAAAAAACGGTACCCTGCTGGTAAATCAGCTTGCCAGAAATTCAAATTTCAAATCGGTTACCCTTGCGGCCGCACCCTTAGTTTCAGGAGACCTTAATTTATATGCACAGGGAAAAACGATCAATGATAAACAGCAGGTTTTCTTTGATTTTACCGATGAGAATTATCTAAAAACACTTGGCCTGGAGTTGATGGCAGGCAGCAATTTTAGTCCGGAGGTGTTTACCAACACCAATATGCAGGAGGACATGGAACTACACGATTTTGGTAAACAAGTAATTTTAAATGAAGAAGCCGCAAGGCTGTTAGGGTTTGATCCTTACACTGCAGCCGGTAAATATGTGTCACACCTGCACAATGGCGTGGTTTATAACTACAGGGTAGTGGGCGTGGTTAAAAACTATCATTACTTTTCCTTACATGCCGCAATAGGGCCCTGTGCTATAATGGGAATAAATCCTTTACGATGCAGCACCATTGTTGCCAAAATTGATGGCCGCCACATTACAGCAGCTATTCAGTATGCTTCAGAAAACTGGAAGAAACTAAACCAGGATACGCCATTTTCGTTCGGATTTTTAAATGATATATTTCAGGGAGATTATGAGCAGGATAGGCGCGCACAGCAAATGATAGGCACTTTTACTTTTGTGGCGATATTTATTTCGTGCCTGGGCTTACTCGGCCTTATAACCTACAGCACCGCACAAAAATCACGCGAGATCGGGATCCGCAAAGTTGTGGGCGCAAGTGTAGCCAACATCGTATTGCTTTTTTCAAAGCAGTATTTTAAGCTGATACTGGTTGCTAACCTCATCGCCTGGCCCTTAGCCTGGTATTTTATGAACAACTGGCTGCACACTTTTCCGTATCGTACAACAATTAGCTGGTGGATGTTCGCGGTTTCCCTTTCGTCAGGAGTTTTGGTGGCCTTTTCAACCATCGCTTTTAAAACAATAAAGGCGGCAAGAGCAAACCCGGTAAATAGTTTAAGAACAGAGTAGCTTGATAAGCTTCCCTTCCGGGGAAGAAACAGCGGGGGCTTTTTGTCGCCGGCAGTGCAGCCATTGCTGCACTACCTTCAACAAGTTTATATAATAATCAGGGGTATTTCAGATTGGTTATATCCTGCTCACTAGTCCGCTCTCCACCCGTTTACGATAGGACCAAAAGAATACAATAGGAAACACGAACAGGTTAAATATGGTATTGGTTATTAAACCGCCAATCACCACTATAGCAAGGGGTTTTGATGCTTCAGATCCGATACCGTTTGACATAGCCGCAGGCAGCAGGCCTATTGCTGCCATCATAGCGGTCATCACTACCGGCCTTAAACGATCTTCAACGCCGGCTTTTATAGCAATTGCAAAGGATGTCCAGGTGGTATGATGCTTTAATTGAGTGATATTGCTTTTAAACTTGGTAATTAATATAACCCCGTTTTGCACACAGATCCCAAACAAGGCGATAAAACCTATGCCCGCTGAGATGTTAAAATTAACACCTGTTATCAGCAGCGCCAATATACCGCCCATAATTGCAAAGGGAACGTTGTTCAGCACCAAAAGGGAATCCCTGAAGTTGCCGAACAGGATAAATAGAATAAAGAATATAACAAGCAAACTGATAGGTACCACCTGGCTAAGCCGTTTGGTTGCACGCTGCTGGTTTTCAAAGTCGCCGGCCCATTGAAGGGAATAGCCTTTTGGCAGTTTAATTTGTGAATCCACCTTATCCTGGGCCTCCTTAATGGTGCTGCCCATATCCCTGCCACGGATAGAAAACTTTATGGCGCCATACCGCTGGTTGTCGTCCCGGTAGATCATGC
Organism: Mucilaginibacter sp.; assembly: GCA_028287865.1. Lineage (GTDB taxonomy): Bacteria > Bacteroidota > Bacteroidia > Sphingobacteriales > Sphingobacteriaceae > Mucilaginibacter. The sequence continues at coordinate 5,822 of JAQBOU010000036.1, forward strand.
TTACCCCGGTGATCTTTTTAATGCTTGCAATTTCGCGCAGAGGCACTGTATTGTTGTTTAGTGTAGGTACGCGCAAATCGCCTATAGACGATTCATTGTTCCTGAAATCTTCAGGATAACGGATCCGGAGATCAAATTTTCGTTCGCCCTCATAAATCTGTGTAGCAGCTTTACCGCCGATCGCCATTTCAATTACCGCATTGGCATCAGCCGCAGTAACGCCGTACTGGGCCATTTCCTGCTGGTTAAGGTCTATCTGCAACTCGGGCTGCCCCATGTTATGCAGTATCCCCAAATCTTCAATACCCTTAACGCCTTTTAAAATGTTATAAATGCTTTGCTCCCGGCCTTCAATGTATTTATAATCATCGCCGAACATTTTAACTACTATAGAGCCTTTAACGCCAGACACCGCTTCTTCAACATTATCAGATATGGGCTGCGAAAAGTTAAGATCAACCCCCGGGAAATACTTCAATTTTTCCTGCATTCGCTGGATCAGCTCTTCTTTGGTTTCTCCCCGTTTCCATTGGTCTTGCGGGTAAATATCAACATGGAACTCAATGTTATAGAAACCTGTAGCATCGGTACCGTCATTGGGCCGGCCGGTTTGCGATAATACTTGTTTTACCTCGCTGAAGCTCAGAAAGATATTTCGCATCTCGTCAGCCATTTTTACCGACTCCTTTAGTGAGATACTTAACGGGCCGGTTGCACGAACATAAATGGCCCCTTCGTTCAGTTCCGGCAAAAATTCCGTCCCTAAAAGGGTAAAGCAACCCAGGCTTATCACCAGGGCGATAATGGTAATGGGAAATACAAGCTTGCGGCTTTTAAAGCACACGGAATAAAACCGCATGGCATTTTTGGTAATAAATTCAACGAAAACATTATGCTTTTCTTTAACATCTTTCTTCAGCAGTACGCTGGCCAAAGCGGGAACAAAAGTAAATGTTAGGATCACTGCGCCCAACAACGCGAAACCCAAGGTCCAGGCTAAGGGCGAAAACATTTTCCCTTCAACTTTCTGGAAGCTAAAAATGGGAAGCAAGCCGGTGATAATGATCAGTTTGGCAAAAAATATACCTTTACCGTTAACCATACAGGCTTTTTTAATTAAGCCAAGCTTACTGATAGTATTATACCTTTCCATCCCAACTTCTTTTGCCCTATGGTCCAGCACAACAAATATCCCTTCAACCATTACCACCGCCCCGTCTATAATGATCCCAAAATCAATAGCGCCCATGGATAAAAGGTTGGCCGACATTCCCTTCAGCTTTAAACAGATAAAAGCGAACAAAAGCGCAAGCGGAATAATGAGCGATACAATTAGGGTAGTGCGCCAATCAGCCATAAAGAGGAACACAATAATGGTAACCATTACTATACCCTCGGCCATATTGTGCAAAACGGTATGGGTGGCAAAATTTACAAGGTCCTCACGGTCGTAAAATGTTTTGAGCTTAACATCTTCCGGCAATATTTTATTATTAAGCTGATTGATCTTTAATTTAAGATTTTTTATGACCTCGCTCGGGTTTTCACCTTTACGCATTACTACAATTCCCTCAATCACATCCGGGTCTTTATCGCGGCCTACCTGTCCAAGCCTGGGCAATGCTGATTCTGCAACTTCGGCAATCGTTTTTACATAAATCGGGGTTCCTTTTATATTGTTAATAACGATGTTTTTAATCTCATCTATATTATTCAGCAAGCCGATACCCCTAACCACGTAAGCCTGGCCTGCCTGGTCAATAACATCACCACCAACATTTACGTTGCTTTTTGATACCGCATCATATAGCTGTAATGGGGTTACATTGTATTGTACCGCCTTTTCCGGATCTATGGTGATCTGGTAAGTTTTTACCTGGCCTCCAAAACTATTAACATCTGCTATACCCGGTACCGCACGTATTTCGCGTTCAACCACCCAATCCTCAATTGTTTTTAACTCACGGGGCGTTCTGCGGTTACTGGTTAACGTAAAGCGGTATATTTCGCCGGTTGGCCCGTAGGGCGGCTCTACCGATGGGTTTACACCATCTGGTAAGTTGGCGTCGGCCAGGTGATTGTTTATCTGTAGCCGGGCAAATGCATAGTCTACATCATCATCAAAAGTGATTTTCACTACCGAAAGTCCGAACAGGGAGGATGACCTTACGCTGGTCTTCTTCTCTGCCGGATTCATGGCAATTTCAAGCGGACGGGTGACAAATTTTTCTACTTCCTCCGCGCTTCGTCCCGGCCATTGTGAAATTATAGTAACCGATGTATTGGTAACATCAGGAAAAGCATCAATACTGATGGTTTTAAAACTTATATATCCTGCAACCGCCAGTAATGCTGTTACAAAAAATATAAAAAACCTGTTTCTTAATGCAAACGATAGAATATTTTTTATAAATCTATTCATGTTTTATTTCGATTTCGAATGTTCGATTTCGGATTTATTTTTAAGTGCGTAATCTGATATAAACGAATGCTGAAGGCGAATTAATCTTTTAGTGACTCGTAAAGGTAAACTTGTCTTGATCCTACAATACGGTCACCTGCTTTTATGCCCTTTCTGATATAAGCCCTGTCTTCAACCGTCTTAGCAATTTCAATCGGTTGAATATGTACTTTTGCTTTACCATCTATTACAATCACATAGTTTTTATCATTATCAAAAACCAATGCACTGGTTGGAATAAAGGGCAGATCCTCGCCTGATTTTGCTTTGATCCCTATATTGGCAAACATTCCCGGCTTTAATAAATTACCCGGATTCTGGATGGTGACACGCGCATGCATTGCTTTATTATCCGGATCAAGCATGTTATCGATCCGGTCAATTTTTCCGTCGAATTCTTTATTCGGATAAGACAAAGTGGTGATCTTTACCGGATCGCCTGTTTGTATCTTGGAAATATCAGATTCATAAACGTTAACCAATACATAAACTGTCGAAAGATCCGCTATGGTAAACAGGTTTTGACTATTATCTGCCCTGACCTGGGTATTGCTGGTTACATTTTTATCAACCACAAACCCCGACAAAGGGGATCTTACTTCATACCCGTTCGTGCTGCTTTTATTGATTGAAATAACTGTTCCGGCACGCTTCCCTTCAGCCTCGGCCTTTTGATAATCAGATTGCGCCTGTTCCAAATCTTTTTGTGACGCAAGTCCGCTTTTATACATATCCTGAGTCGATTCCATAATGCGGCGGGTATTCCTGATATCAGCCTCAGAAGAAATAAAGTCCTTTGTAAAACCCGCCATTTCAGCACTTTTCATAATAGCAAGCGTTTGTCCTTTGTGAACCACATCACCCAGCTGCACATTTACATTCTGCACCACCCCGCTTACTAACGGGAATATCTTCACCATTTTATTTTCATCCGGCGCTATGTTTCCGGTAAGTGTTAGCTGAGTGAGTGCGCTTGCTTCTTTTACAGTATCAGTGATCAGGCTGTTCAGTAAGCTATCGGTTACTTCAAACCTGGTATCTTTTTCCTGGTTTTCGTCAGCGTGATGACAGCTTTGCAAAGAGAAACCACCGAGTATAAAAGCAGCTGCAAGTGTTATTATTTTATATTTAGTGTACATGGTCATACCAAAATGTTATTTGTTAAAAAAGGGCGTTCCCGTAACATAGTTAAGCTGTTCGAGCGAGGTTATACGGTTAAGCTCAAGCGTATTCAATTGTAAAGTATTGGTCTTATAGGAATCATAAAAATCCAGGAATTCCAGTAAGCTGATATTCCTTTTTTCATAATTTTTAAAAACTTCCCGGATCAAATGGGTAAAATCCTGTTTAAACTTAGGATCGAAACTATTATATAACTTTTCAAGCCTTATAGCTATTTTGTAATTCATAGCCACTTCGCTTTCTACTTGTTGCTGCTGGTTTTGCAATTGTACCTTACCTTGATCAACCTGGAATCCGGCTTGTTTAATGTTGCCCTGATTTCGGTTAAACAGCGGTAGCGGCAAACTTATACCCGCACTAAGAAAGTTATGGCCATAAGAGCCCAGCTTATCAAAGTTTAAAGACAATGAAAAGTCTGGTATAGCTGTAGCTTTCTGTAATTCCAGGTTCATATTATTATAATCAACTGTAGCCTTGCTGTATTTCAGATCATAACGGTTTACATAGGCCGAATCAAGCAACTGCTGGTAAGGGACACTTGTCAGCACTTCTTTCCCGGTAATATCTTCTGTTATTTGCGGTTCAATAGTTGTATGCGGCGGTACCCTTAAAAAAAGCTTCAGCTGACTTTCGGTCGTATCTATTCCTGTTTGAAGGCCATTATATTCCGCTTGCAAGGAATAAAGTTGTGATTGAATTCGAAGCAGTTCCTTTTCAGCTATATTGCCTTTGGCGTATTGCTCTTTGTACGCCACCAGTGTTTTACTGAGCGAGCCGATCTCCTGGTCATATACTCCTGCCGACTGACGCTGGTAGTAAACAGTATAAAAGTCTGTTCTTAGTGTATTCTTTAATGTTCTTACAAGATCAAAGAACTGGTAACGGGCCTGCTCCACGCCAATTTTTGCCAGTTTGATGTTTTTATTACGCTTACCTGCGGTAGTGATTAACTGTGATATACTGGCTGATTGTTCAGCAGCGGGGTTGGATTCATTTGTGCCGGCAACACCATTGCTTATGCTAAAATCCGGGTTTGTGAAAAGCCGGGCAGTAATTACCTGGGCGCTTGCAATATCTATATTGTAATGCTGGGCAATTAATTGAAGATTATTCTTTAAAAAAAGATCCTCCGCCTGTTTGACGGTTACTTTAAGCGTATCGTCCTGCGCATTTGCATAAAAACCAAAGGCCAAATAAATTATTTGGAACAATAAGAAAACACGAACAAATTTTTGGAACATAACTTTACTTGATAAGCGCAAAGGTAAATTACCTGGATTAAAGCTAAATTAAAGAGGGATTAGAATGAGATTAGAATTTAGCGGACAAATGTTATTGCTACAGTTGTATTGCTTCCGGGAGATGAGTCAACAACTACCTTGCCATTAAAAAGGTTAATGATCTTATTGGTTACATAAAGGCCTATACCGTTACCCTGGTAACTTCTTACATTGGTTCCGCGGTAAAACGAATCGAATACCTTACCCAATTCTTCCGGCAAAATGCCTATTCCATTATCTGTTATTTTTATAATAATGGACTTGTCATCGGCATACAGATCGCATTGTACCGGTTTATTTTGTGAGAATTTAAAAGCATTCCCAATGATGTTGTTGAGCGCAATAGTTAACAGCGACTTGTTGGCGTTCACTTTTAATTGTTCATGATCATCCGGCAGGTGCAGTATATTAACATTAAATAGGCCTTTGCCCGCTTTTTCTTTCCAGTAATCATTTAATTCCCAAATTAACTCATCAATGGCCACCGGTTTAAACGAAGGCTGTGTATAATTCATGTCAACGTTTGCAAGCTCAAGCAAGCCGGCAATAGTTTCATTTAAGCGTTCGGCGTCATTTAATACTGATTTCAATACCTCTTCATATTCGCTATTAGTGCGCACCTTATTCAAAGCAATTTCTATTTCGCCGATCATAGAGGTTATCGGCGTTCTTAGCTCATGTGAAGCATTTATCACAAATGTTTGCTGCAGTTCAAAGGCATTTTCCAGATGCTCCAGGAGTTGATTGAAATTATGCGCCAGCGCGCTTATTTCATCTTTGCCATTCCCTTCATCAACCCTTAAGCTCAAATTACCGGCCCGTACCCTGCGCATCTGGGTAATTACTTCATCAATTGGCTCAAGTGCTTTTTGAGCAAACCACCTGCTGATCATAAATAATCCTGCTGTTACTGTAATTAATAAAACAGCCATACCCTGAATAAGATCATTCAGCCTTTTATGACCCTGGAAGTCAATGGCCGAAACCAGTATTACAAAATTCCCCTGATTGTCATTATAGTAGATCCCTACCGTTTGGCGGTTACCTTCCGAAAATTCAAGTTGTTTATTTTTACGTACCGCATCAATAATTGAGGATGGCCAGAATTGATTTTTGTCCTTGATAAAGGTGGGCGCATTTTTTTCGTCATACAACCTCACCACTTCTCCGGGCAGGCTTTGCAGGTAGCGTACCCTTACATGATTTAACGAGTCCGGCGAAATTTCGTCAGCCTCAAGGTATAATTGCGCAGCAACATTGGCCCTGTCCATCAAATGATCATAATAATCTGATTTGATAAACGAGCTGAAAATAACACAAATAACCACCTGTACAATTAACAGAACAATTGCACTTATTGCCGTAAAATAAAGCGAAAGGCGGTTTTTTATTTTCATTTGCTGTTATCGCTTTTCAAAATATAACCCATCCCGATAGCGGTATGGATAAGCTTATTTTTAAAGCCTTTTTCAATTTTATTGCGCAAATAATTTACATAAACATCAATAAAATTGGTCCCGGTATCAAAATCTATTTTCCATACCTGCTCGGCAATATATTCCCTGGATAATACTTTATTAGGATTACGCATAAACAACTCAAGCAAAGAAAATTCCTTTGCTGTCAATATTATCTGGCTCCCTGCCCTTTCAGCAATGTTGCTCCAGGTATCTAACTTCAGATCGTCAAAAATAAGGGTATGCCCCTTGGGCTGATTCGCATTTTGACGTCTTAACAAAGCCTCAATACGTGCTAGCAACTCACTAAAGTGAAAAGGTTTAACAAGGTAATCGTCAGCTCCCGCTTTTAACCCCGAAACTTTATTGTGTACCTGATCAAGCGCAGTAAGTATTAATATCGGGGTTTTATTATCCGTTAACCTTATTTGGCGGCATAGCTCAATACCATTTATATCAGGCAGCATCACGTCCAGAATCAAAAGATCATAAGCTGCGGTTTGTAATAATAATTTCGCACCTGCGCCATCATTCGCTGTTTTTATTTTATAACCTTCTTCTTCCAGCCCCTTGCAAATAAATGCAGCTACTTTTTGCTCGTCTTCAACTAAACAGATACTGGCCATATGAACAAATATGGGTATAATTTCGGATTTAGAAGTTTTGATTCCGGGATTTAGAAGAATTAGAATTGTTAGGAAACTTTATTGTGCCATTTAATATTCAGATCAGTCGTTTAAACCGTCAATAAAATTTAATTTCACTGAAAATTGCTGATCGGCAAAGGAGAAAAAATTTATCCGTTTATAATCTTTTGAAGTAATTTAAGTTTAATTAAAACACTTAGCGAAAATAAATAATTATAATGTTGTGGCAGCTGCCTAATTCCCCTATCAATCAGTTAATGAAAAAAACACTCGTTATATTTAGTGTACTTGCTTTTTTGCTTTCAACAGTAAAAGCCCAGGGTAGCTGGGAGCTTAAAAAGGACGAACGCGGCATTGCCGTATACACGCGTAAAGCAGCTACCGGTAACATCAAGGAGTTGCGGGTTGTTTGCGAACTGGATGCAACAAAGGCACAACTGATCAGCACCCTGCAGGATATAGCAGGTTATAGCGCATGGGTTTACTCAAACAAAAAATCGGTTATTTTAAAAGCAGAATCTCCGGAGAAAATAATTTATTACACGCAATCGCATCTGCCCTGGCCAATAAAAGACCGCGACCTGGTAGTGGAGCTTAATATCAATCCAACGCCCGAGGTGTTAAATATCCAGGCAAAAAGCCTTCCGGCTTATCTGCCCCGTAATGAGAACTACATCCGGGTGCCTTATTCCCTGGCTACATGGAAAGTTACTCAGGGCGCCAATAAATTAAAAGTTGATTATACATTTAGTGTTGACCCGGGCGGCAGCATACCCTCATGGATTGTTAACGCCACCTTAACCGTGGGGCCTTTTAATTCATTTTTAAAGCTACGTGATCTGCTGAAGGAAAAATACCACAATTAAATGAAGTTTTTACTGCGCGTGAGCAGCCTTGTTACCTAATTACGATAAATTTTTCTGTCGTTATTACTGAAATACATGGCTGTTGATCGCCAACCAGAGTTTCCGGTCCGTATTAACACGGTTTCTGCTGCGTATTACTACGCAATGTTTCTGGCCTCCATAAAATAAATTTTATACTTTATGCTGATAATGAGCAATTTATATATTGTCGAAAAATTAAAATACCGTATTTAATTCATTAGCTCAGTTGATATAGCAACTAATTAACCTTAATTTTATTCAGCTATTTTTTGTCAACCTAAAATTTAAACAATGGAAATATTAAAAGCGCCTATCATTCATCTCACCGGCAAAGAAGGTGAAGAATTTGACCTTGAATTGTCTGCAAGCTGGACAAAAAATTACAGGCATAAACATCCGGGTGAACCTATATCACACTTTTTTGGCAAGGAAATATTGCAAAAGATCCTCGCACAGGACGATTGTCAGGGCATCCGCATCTATCACGCCCACAGCAAACCCCTTAACGGATGGCAGCGCTCAATGGTATCGTTAGGTAGCTTTATAACAAAGGTTGCAGGCAATGTCGACGGAGAAAAACATGTAATTATTGTAGGCGCGTCAAGTGATGGTAAAGATCAGCTAAATAAGCCCTTGGGTGAACCATTATCCAAAAACGATTTAAAAGATATTGTTGCTCCTAAAAAATATATGGTAGCGCAACAATCTTCACCTTGCCCCGGATCTCCGGGATGCCCGTTAAATGATTTGACAGGGGGCTGAAATTAAATATTAATTATGTCTTTAGCCTACGATTTAAATGTTGCTTCTACAGTGTCGGGTATTTTACCGTTGCTTGCAGCATTATATAATTATAAACACCTGGATAAATTACTCAAACTTGCAGCCGCATTTTTCCTGTTGTCGGCTGTGTTTGATTTAATACTGGAGCTAACAAAAATGGCCGGGCATAATAATTTGCCATGGATCCATCTTTTTATTCTGATCAGCATCTTGTTTTTTTCGGCTATTTATTACTATGCCATTGTTAACGCTATAATTAAAAAAGCAATTATTATTTTGGCCGTAGCCGCCCTTATTTTGGTAATCGTTAATGCTATTTTTATAGAGCACCTATGGGAGTATCCATCGTTGTCAAACACGGTATTAAGTGTATTGCTTATTGCTTTTTCACTGGTCTATTTTTTTCAGCTGTTAAACAGGCAGGAGTTTATACATATAGACAAGTTGGGATTATTCTGGATTAATGCCGGTGTACTGATCTATTTTTCAATTAACATATTCTTGTTCATGCTTTTTAGAAGGATCATTGAAGCACACCAGCAGCAGGAATATTATTTGATCCATATTATAACTAATATCATCGCTAACGTTTTATATACAATCGGATTACTTTGCAAACCACAGAAAACAGCCTGATATCGGTACTCATTACAGGTACTCTTGTAATTGTTATTCTTATAATTTTTTTATTCATTTTCGTGATCATCTATCAGCGAAAAATGATAAAAAACCAAGTGGATCTGCGCCAATTACATGATGAAAAGCAAACCGATTTATTAAATGCAGTATTTGAGACCCAAGAAAATGAACGTAAAAGGCTTGCGGAAGATCTTCATGATAGTGTTGGACAGGTGCTATCGGCAATAAAGCTTAATCTTCACCGGATTGATAAAAACTGTGCAGGTCAAATTGCGGAGCCCTTGTTAGCCGATACACGGAAACTTGCGGATGAATGTATAGAGGAAATACGTAACATCATCAGGAACGTGCTGCCGCCTGTGCTTACAGACTATGGATTACTGGAAGCACTGGAGGGCTTATGTGTTAAAGTTCAGGAAACAAGTGATGTGAAAGTAACGCTTAAAAAAAACTTGACAGGTATAAGGTTTAAACCCGAAATTGAACTGGCATTTTACCGCATTGCGCAGGAGTTATTTAGCAATGCCATTAAACATTCAGGCGCAAGCTTTATTCATGTAACACTTACAAATGACTCGGGCTGGCTTGTAATGGAATTTAAAGATAATGGCAGGGGGTTTAATATTGATCATGTTAACCATGGTTTTGGGTTAAAAAACCTGCAAAGCCGTGTACAATTGATTAACGGGAAAATCAATACTTATACAAAACCACATAATGGTACAATTACTATAATAAGGGTAATGATGTCATAAGCTGGCATTTGCCTATATTTATTTAACTTTCTTTGGATATGAAAAAAATCAAATTAGCAATTGCTGATGATCATAAGATTTTCAGGAATGGGTTAAAAGCCACTCTTGAGGATTGTGCTGATTTTGATTTGGTGCTCGAGGCCTCAAACGGCAAACAACTCATTGCCCTGCTGCCTTCAATTATGCCCGATGTTATCCTGATGGATATAAAAATGCCAGAGATGGACGGCATACAAACTACCGCTTATGTTAAGCAGCATTTTAGTGAGATTAAAGTACTGGCGCTCTCCATGTTTAACGAGGATAAATATATTATTGATATGATGAAGGCCGGCGCTTCGGGGTATTTATTAAAAAACGCCGAGCCCGAAGAGATCATTGAAGCAATATCAACAGTTTATGAAAAGGATTATTATTTTAACGAGCACCTATCGGTTACACTCATTAAGCAACTGGCCGGAAATGCTGGTCCCGGTAACTGTGCGCAATCCTTAGCCGATTTTAATGAACGCGAAATTGAAGTACTGAAATTGGTATGCCAGGAATACTCAAACCAGGAAATTGCAGATAAAATTTTTTTAAGCGTACGCACTGTTGAAGGCTACCGGGCCAGGCTGTTTGAAAAAACACAGTCTAAAAACCTGGTTGGCCTGGTAATATTCGCTGTAAAGACAGGCATTATAACTATATGAAAAGTGAAAAGATAAAGGTAAAAAGCTGTCCAGCTACCTTTTACCTTTCGCCTTTTTCCTTCTAAGTTCTTTACCCTTCACTTCGCTAAGCGTCCACAGTAACCTTTTCACCAATTTGTTGTCTCCACATGGCATAATAAAGGCCCTTTTGCGCAAGCAGGTCAAAGTGCCTGCCCGATTCCACGATATGGCCCTTTTCTAACACAAAAATGTTATCGGCATGCATAATGGTTGATAGGCGGTGGGCAATTAAGATGGTAATATGGTTATCAAATTCTGAAACATCACGTATGGTTTCCGTAATCTCTTCTTCTGTAATCGAATCAAGGGAAGACGTGGCTTCATCAAACACCAATATATCCGGTCTTCTTAATAATGCCCTGGCAATAGATAAACGTTGCTTTTCGCCCCCCGATACCTTTACGCCGCCTTCGCCAATTACAGTGCTTAACCCTTTATCGGCACGGGCCAGCAAGGTTTGGCAGGCTGCCCGCTGTAATACATCCATACATTCTTCATCCGTAGCTCCCGGGCGCACAAATTGCAGGTTCTCCCTGATAGTACCCGAAAACAGCTGTGTATCCTGGGTTACAAAACCTATTTTTTCACGTAACTGATCAAGGTCTATTTCTTTGCTCAGGATATTGTTATATAATATATCCCCTTCCAATGGCTGGTAAAGCCCAACCAGCAACTTAACCAGTGTGGTTTTTCCTGAACCTGAAGGCCCAACAAAAGCAATTGTCTCGCCGGTATTAACCTCAAAACCAATATGGTTAAGCGCATTACGATTAGCTGTTAAATGCTTAAAGCTAACATTTTCAAATGTAAGGGTTTTTACTTTTTCCAATAGCACTGGCTTCTCCGGCTTTTTATCAATAGGAGTGCTTAATATTCCCGTAAAATTTCCCAATGAAACCTCTGCTTCGCGCCACGACAGGATTACGTTTCCAAGTTCCTGCAGCGGGTTAAATAAAAAGAAAGAATAAAACAAAAAGCTGAAATATTGCCCCGGTGAAATAGTCCCTCTAAAAATAAGCAGTAATAAAACCACTACCATTACACTGCGCACAAAGTTTACCGTTGTGCCCTGCACAAAACTCATACTGCGCACATACTTCACTTTTTTCAGTTCAAGGTCCAGTATTTTATAGGTTGTATTGTTTAACCTTTCAATTTCCTGTTTAACAAGGCCGAGGCTTTTTACCAGTTCAATATTTCTTAGAGATTCAGTGGTTGATCCGGCAAGGGCGGTTGTTTCTGATACGATACGTTTTTGTATAGTTTTTATCTTGCGGCTCATTGCCATACTTACAAACGTGATGATAGGGATAGCAGCAAAATAAACAAGGGTAACCTTGTAGCTCACACTTACCGAATAAACAATAACAAACACCATCCCGATAAGGCTCACAAATAAAATGCTGATAAACGAAGTAATAAATTTTTCGCAATCCAGGCGTACCTTTTGGAGGATGCCCAGCGTTTCTCCGCTTCGTTGGTCTTCAAATACCTGGTAAGGCAGTTCAAGCGAATGTGTTAAGCCATCGGCATACATTTCAGCACCAACTTTTTGAGTGATGATATTGGTATAATAATCCTGGAAGTTTTTTGCTATACGCGATACCATGGCAACGCCAATTGCCGCGCCAACCAGTATCAATATATTATGGATATACTGCGCATATTGCAAAGCATTCCGCTTCTCAATTACCTCGTCAACAATACGGCCGGTGATATAAGGATCAAGTAAAGAGAAACCAATATTAAGGGCGGCAAGCAATAGTGCGAGTGCCACTACCCAACGGTGTTTTTTAAGATATGATAAAAGTACTTTCATTATTATAACAGTGATTTGCAGGCTTTTTGCTAAAGATAAATAAAGCCGGGATAAACAATTTTCACAAAAATAAAAAAAGGGAACGGCTAAGCAGCTCATTCCCTTTAATTTGACATAAGTTTAATATTTAAACCGTCATAATATCTCTTTCCTTGGCTTCTGAAAGCTGATCAACTTTTATAATATAAGCATCAGTTAACTTCTGGATCTCACCTTCGCCTGTTTTCATTTCATCTTCCGAAACGCCTTCAGATTTTAATTTCCTGATCTTTTCATTGGCATCCTTACGGATATTGCGGATGGCGATTTTACCGGTTTCTGCTTCGGCCTTGGCTTTCTTAGCCAGGTCGCGGCGGCGCTCTTCAGTTAATGGCGGTACGTTGATACGGATAATCACGCCATCATTCTGCGGGTTTACACCCAGGTTAGCCTCCATAATTGCTTTTTCGATGGCGCTTAACAATGATTTTTCCCACGGTTGTACTACAATGGTACGTGCATCAGGCGTGTTTACGGTGCCCACCTGGTTTAAAGGGGTAGGAGTGCCATAATAATCAACAAAGATATCATCAAGCATGCTTGGGCTTGCCTTGCCCGCACGGATCTTTAGTAATTCGCCATCGCAATGGTCAATAGCCTTATCCATTGCAGCCTTAGCATCAGTAACTTGTTTTTTAATGAGTTCGCTCATCGGTATACATTTTTGACAAAAATAGTAAAAAGTATCATTTTACATTAATTAAATACCTTTTGTTAATTTGGTCTGATCAGCTTACTCCAAAGGAGAATAAACATCGAAATTATTTGGCGCGTGGGGAAATTACTGGTGTTTCCTTTCCATATTTATATTAAACGTTATGGCCGAACAGGCACTAAATTTAAGCAGCAACATAATGTTATGTAAAAAATTACTTATCAATGGTTAACTATTGATTGGTTTTTCTTTTATTGCCATCTTACCCACTCAAATCTGCAAAGCTTATGATTCTCAAAAACACCTTTGTTCATCATGTTCATTTCTGGCTTAAAGACAAAGCCGATAAACAACAATTAATTGACGGCCTTAATACACTAATGCCTATTGAACATATCCGGGATATCCATATCGGGGTTCCTGCGGATACTAACCGCGATGTCATCGATCGTTCATACGATGTATCCCTGTTGCTTTTGTTTGATACCCCCGAAGCACAGGCTGCGTACCAGGCTGATCCCACCCATGTGCTGTTTGCCGATAACTATGCAAAACCGCTTTGCAGTAAAGTTGTTGTACAGGACAGTGTGAATGTTTAGTTGATGACTTGTCCATATACATGGAGTGTAGTCAAAAGCAAGCATTTAAATCATTGCCATGGTCAATTGACTATTAACCATGGGCAACAAATTCTATGGACAACAAACAAAAACATATCCTGCTAACCGGCGGCACGGGCCTTATTGGCATCAATCTTATCAAACAATTACTTTTAAAAGGTTACCGTGTAAGTAATTTAAGCCGTTCGCCGGGTACGAATGCGCGGGTTAAAACTTATTTGTGGGATGTGCATAAAGGTGAAATTGATGCGCAATGTATTGACGATGTGGATATCATCGTGCACCTGGCGGGCGCCGGAATAGCAGATGAGCGGTGGACAGAAGAGCGAAAAATTGCACTCATTGAGAGCAGGACAAGATCCATTGAGTTGATCTATGAGCTGCTCCTTACTAAAAAGAATGCGGTTAAATCGGTCATATCAGCATCGGCTACCGGTTATTACAGCGACCGCGGTGCCGAACTGATGACGGAAACCAGCCTGCCTTCAAATGATTTTATGGCAAAGTGCTGTATTGAGTGGGAACAAGCGGTAGATAAAGGAAAAAATTTGGGCCTGCGGATTGTAAAATTCCGTACCGGGGTGGTGCTGGATAACGGCGGCGCTTTAGCCAAACTGGCCATGCCGGTAAAACTGATTGTTGGGTCGCCATTAGGCTCGGGCAAGCAGTGGGTACCATGGATCCATTGGCAGGATGTAATTGAAATGTACCTGTATGCAATAGAAAATGATGATTTTACCGGGGTATACAACATGGTAGCGCCAAACCCGGTAACCAATAAACAACTTACACAGGCTATTGCCAAACAATTACATAAGCCTTTATGGCTGCCAAACGTGCCTGCATTATTTTTAAAGCTATTACTGGGCGAAATGAGCACCATAGTTTTAGGCAGCACCAAAGTGTCGGCTCAAAAAATTGAAGATGCCGGGTTTAAGTTTAAATATTCGGATATCACTTCCGCGCTAAAAGAGATTTATGGATAAACCCGCTCCAGTCTCCGTTTTCTGGTTCAGGCGCGACCTCAGGTTAAATGATAACGCAGGTTTGTACCACGCGCTTAAAGGCGAAAATTCCGTATTACCGGTATTTATTTTCGATAAAAATATACTTGGCCAACTGGAAGATAAAGATGATGCGCGGGTAACTTTTATCTATCAAACCATTGTAGCGTTGGATAAAGAATTACATGAACATGGCAGCAGCCTGCTGGTGTTATATGACGAGCCTGTACAAGCGTGGAACAAACTTTTAAAGGATTATGAGGTCGCGGCAGTATATACAAACCATGATTATGAACCTTACGCTATGGTACGAGATGAAACCATACGCGAAATTTTTAAAAAAAATGAAATCCCTTTTAATACCTATAAAGACCAGGTAATTTTTGAGAAAGACGAAGTAATTAAGGACGATGGTAAACCCTACACGGTTTACACTCCTTACAACCGCAAATGGTACCAAACTGTCAACGCTTTTTATTTAAAAGCCTACCCGAATAGAAAATATTTTAATAACCTGTTTAAAACTGCGGCATCTCTAATTCCATCCTTAAAACAAATGGGATTTGAAAAAAGCGACTGCGAATTTCCGCCTGTACAGTTTAAAGAGTTTATACCAGGCTATGCCAGGCAAAGGGATTTTCCGGCTGTTGAAGGAACTACACATATAGGCCTGCATTTAAGATTTGGCACCGTGAGCATCAGGGAATTGGCGGGGATTGCCAATACTTTCAACGAAAAAACATGGTTGAATGAATTAATATGGCGTGAGTTTTATATGATGATCTTATATCATTTTCCGCAAACGGCAAACCAGTCTTTCAGACCGGAATACGACCGTATCAAGTGGATAAATAATGAAGAACAATTTACAGCCTGGTGCAACGGTAAAACAGGTTTCCTATTAGTGGATGCCGGAATGCGAGAACTGAATGCTACAGGCTACATGCACAACCGTGTGCGAATGGTAGTAGCTAGCTTTTTAAGCAAAGACCTGCTGATAGACTGGCGCTGGGGCGAACGTTATTTTGCCCGTAAGCTGCTGGATTATGAAATGGCCAGCAATGTTGGCGGCTGGCAATGGTCTGCCGGCTCGGGAACGGATGCCGCGCCGTACTTCAGGATCTTTAATCCCGATTCCCAGCTTAAAAAATTTGATCCGGAATTAAAATACATAAAAAAATGGGTTCCGGAATATGCCGACTTCAGCAAATATCCAAAACCCATTGTCGACCACGCTTTTGCGCGCAACCGTTGTTTAAAAGTGTTTAAAGAAGCGTTAAACCAATAAATTATGGCGTAACTGCTGTTATTGCAAATGTAAACCTCAAACAACTGTTTGCCGGAACAGAAGATTGCGAAGCAGTTCCATAACCCAATGCTGAAGGTATTATAATTGAAATTTTGGTACCTACATTGGCATTGCCAATTAATCCTTCCTGTACACCTTGTATAAATGAATCAACATCACTTACTGCTGAAGTTGCGTTTTGGTTATCGAAAATGGTCCCGTTAAATAACTGGCCTGTAGCAGTATAAGTAATGGAGCTGAGGGCTGTTATAGGATCAGCAGCTGTTGCCGGTGTTAATATTTTATAGTAAAGCCCATCAGCTGTTTTAGTGTACGCCAATAAGCCATTTACTGCCATATAATTTTGAATTACCTGGTCGTCATAGGCTGCCTGGTAAGCGGCCTCGCTTTTAATTTTAGTGTCCCCTCCAATAACATGTACATAGTAATCAAGACATTGATTACCAGCTATTTTGCTGTTTGCAACGGAGCTGCTGCCTGAGCCGCTGCCGTTTAAACCGTAAGCAAGGTGCGATGGTATCAATACGCGCATACTACCACCCTGGTATTTTAAATCATTAATTAACGCTGTTTGTAAGCCTAACGGTAAATTGTCAGTAGCGATATGGCCCAAATAATCTTCAAAATGATTAGCTATCGTGTCTGTTACAATGTATTTGCCATCAAATGAACGTATGGTATAAACAAATGAAAGCTTATCGGTATAAGCCATCGGAGCCCCCGAGCCGGGCATAATTATTTTATAATATATCCCTGTGGTATCACCGCCCACCAAATCGCGCGTCATACCTGTTATTCCATTGGCGCTTATGTAACTATCTATCTGGGCCTGGTCATATTGTTTAATTGTTTGTTGTTGAATACTGTCTTTCCGGCAAGATAATAAACCTGTAACACAAAATAATAGGAGCGTAAAAATTGTTTGTTTCATTTGTAATTGTTTGTTTAACGGCTATTGCAGCCTTTCATCACCAGGTTATTGCCTTGTTAGGGGTCTTAAATATGTCCGTTATTTAGTTTGTTATATTATAAACTGTAATATTAAAAATAAGTATTGCATTTGCAGGCAAATTCAGGGTCGGCTGCGGAAAAGGGCCATATGCATACTTCGAAGGCAAATACAAGGTTATTGTTCCGCCCTTTTGAACCTTTGGTATCCCCAGTTGCCAGCCCCTTATCACCGTGCCCAAAACAAATGAGGGATGAAAGGCTTCGGTTTGAGAAAATACCACCCCGTTGGTAAGTAAGGTACCCTTATACCCTACGGTTACCTGTGTTGAGTTGGTATACAGATCGTTCCCTGTTCCAAGGGTATCAATTGTATAATATATTCCCGTTGAAACTCCCGCTGAATCAACTACGCTTGCCGTTATATTATGTGTTGTTAAATAACCGGTTATTATTTTATTATCGACAGATGCCTGTGCCGATACCTGGGCTACAACATTTGTTGTTTTACTACAACCAACTATACACGCAGAAAAAAGCAACAAAATTAACAGTATCCTGTTCATACGGTTTCCATTTCAATTAATTGCCTTTATGATCGCCCATACGTTTTAAAAGGCAAATTTATTCTTTTATAATTCAAAAACAGCAGCTTAACATTTTTTAACAATTTAAATTAATAAAAGCACTGTTTTTGATGATGAAATAACGCTGGTTTAATAAAAATCGTGTGTTACGTTTAGGTAGGGTCAATTGTGGGAGACCGTGTTGGTTAGTTATAGCTATTTATAAAAGAGATTTATGGTCTTCAGGTTTAAAATTAAGCGTGAGCTGATTTATTTTTTTGAGGGTTTTTATCAGGTATTCCTTATCAGCTTCGCTGATATGAGCATTGAGGTAATTGTTAAACTGCTTTACAATAGCCCTTGCCATCTGTCGTTTTTCTTTACCCATAGGGGTTAAATAAATTTTAACGGAGCGTTTATCGCCTTCATTTGATTCCCGGTATATTAACCCCGATTTTTCAAGCTGGCGCAACATCCTCGAAAGGCTGGTTGATTTAAGCCCCAGCAAAGCTGCAGCCTGCGAAACTGTGGTGCCTTCTTTTTCGTCAATATTAATAAGCAGGTAACCTATTGACTGTGTTATTCCAAACTCTGTAACTAATTGGTTATACCTGTTAGCAACAGTTTGCCAAACTATTTTCAAAAAATAATCAATAGTTTCCTGGTGTTTTACATGGCCTTGCATAACCAACAAACTTAAACTACCGGAATTAATTATACAAGTTTAATTTGGTTGATTGGGTTGGATTAGTTGATTAAGTTGGATTAAAAAATGATCATAGCAACGCTAACAACCAATCAACTCACTTACCAAACATCACCACCCCAGCTTAGTATCATCGCCCCGTGGATCGGCGCCGCCTTCCAGGTAACCTGCTTTATTTACTAAAATGGCATCAACCCTGCCACTGGGACCATGTTCAACAACTTTATATCCTTTTTGCTCCAGTTTGGTTTGAGTACTACTGCTGAACGCATCTTTTTCCTGATATACTACGTCGGGCAGCCATTGATGATGAAATCTTTTTGAATCAACCGCCTGCTGCATATCCTGGTCAAATTCAATCACATTCAATATCGTTTGAAATACCGATGTGATGATGGTTGAGCCGCCCGGCGTGCCAACCACCATAAACAATTTTCCTTTTTTTTCAATGATAGTGGGCGTCATGGACGATAGCATGCGTTTACCGGGTTGTATACTGTTTGCTTTGCCGCCTACAAGGCCAAACATATTTGGAACACCGGGTTTCGCACTAAAATCGTCCATTTCATTATTCAGCAAAAAACCGGCCCCGCCAACAAATATTTTTGACCCAAATGAATCATTTAAAGTAGTGGTGATAGCTACAGCATTTCCTTCTTTATCAACAATTGAATAATGGGTTGTTTGATCGCTTTCGTATCCAGCAAAATTACCGGGCTCGATGCTTGTACTCGGAGTAGCTGTATTCCAGTTAAAGCTTTTCATCCGGGCGTCCAGGTAAACCGGGTTCAGCAGGCTATCTACCGGTACTTTATAAAAATCCGGGTCGCCAAGATACTTTGACCGGTCGGCATACACTCTTCGTTCCGCTTCCACCATTAACTGTACCGTCGAATCCTGGTTATATCCCCATCTGTGCAGCGGATATTTTTCAACAGCATGCAGTAATTGCAGCAATGCAATTCCTCCGCTGGATGGCGGCGGCATAGTAATTATTTTATATCCTTTATAATTGCCGGTAATCGCCTTTCGCCAAACAGAATGATAATTTTCCAGGTCGGCCTTTGAAATCAGCCCGGCGCCATTTTTCATTTCGCTCACCAGCAGATCAGCCACCGTACCGGCATAAAACCCTTCTCTTTTTTTATCGCGGATCTGGATCAGTGTTTTGGCGAGGTCTTCCTGTACCAACAGGTCGCCTTCCTTCCAGTCACTGTCCTTTAATAAGTAAGATTTTCCGGTGTTAAGCTTTACAAATTGAGCGCGGTTACGGTTAAGATCCGAAGCAAGCCTTTTTGTGATCTTAAACCCGTTATGGGCAAGATCAATAGCAGGCTGTACCAGCTCGACCCATTTTAGCTTCCCATATTTATTGTAAGCTTCTACCATGCCGTCTACTGAGCCCGGCACACCGGATGCTTTGTGCGTAGCAATACTCATGTCTGGTATTACATTCCCTGCGCTATCCAGGTACATATTCTTACTTGCTCCCGCAGGGGCTTTTTCGCGAAAATCAAGTGTATTGCTTTCACCACGTGCCGAACGGTAAACCATAAAACCGCCGCCGCCAATATTGCCGGCTTCAGGATGTGTTACAGCCAGGGCAAATTGTACCGCTACAGCTGCATCTACTGCATTTCCACCTTTTTTTAATATATCCAGCCCCACCTTTGCCGCATCAGGTGTTGCACATACCACCATTCCATCATGGAAACTTACGTTTTTAACCCGTTCCTGGGCGTTTGCCGAAAGTGAAAATAAAAAGACACATAAAAATATTACAGTCTCTATACCACAAACACATTTCCGCCTATTTAATCGTATTGACGCCGCCGGTGCTAAATGGAATCCCTTTTTGTTCATATCCTGAAATTATTTTGACTAAAATATCAATAATTATCCTGCTAAATAACAGGAACATATTATTTAGATATCATTTCTGTTTCAAACAACTCAAAACAATTATCACTACAGATTATTTAATATTGATATTCAGTATTTTATTGCTTAATAATTATTGTTTTTGATTAAAATACCATAAAACTGCAATTTTAACGTTGAGTTTAAAATGTCATCCTATGAAAAAATTTATTTACTTCTTCACTTTCGCGCTCTTATTATTGATTGGTAAAGCATCAAACGCACAGGACCAAAATTACAAAACGGCGGTTGGCTTAAAGTTTGGTGGTTATGAAAACGGCGTTTCCTTAAAATACTTTACACTTAACGATATTGCGCTCGAAGGTGTATTAGGTTTCAGGGACCATGGTGTGGTAGTAACCGGTTTATACGAAATTTACCAGGAAGCATTTGGCGTACACGAATTAAGGTTTTATTACGGAGCAGGCGCTCATATCGGAGCAATAGGCAGCGGTGTATATCAGCGATTTAACGGCGCTAACGAAACGTACAATAAAAGTCAGCTGCTGTTGGGTGTTGACGGTGTTTTAGGATTAGAATACCTGGTACCAAAATCGCCCATTGCAATAAGTCTTGATCTTAATCCCCGTGCCGAACTGGCTACCGGGCCATTTTTTGATATCGCACCGGGCCTGGGCCTTAAATACACTTTTTAGGTGAAAAGTTAAAGGCAAAAGGTAACGATCACACATGGCCATGTTTCTACCTTTTGCCTTTAACCTTTCTCCTTTTACCTCCTTTACCGGCCTATAACAATTTTGCTGTTATAAGTTTTTTGCCCCAATGCCAGCCTTAATACATAATTGCCCGGCGGCATACTGCTTACATTAACAATTTTACTGAAATTACCGGTTGCAATAGTTTGTTGATTGGTGTAAACAATTTGCCCGGCTGCGTTTATAAGTGATAAAGATAACTCTTCGTTGGTTTTTGCAGCAAAAATTATGTTTAGCTGGTTGTTTGCCGGCACCGGGTATATGACCAGCCCAATGTCTGAAGCCGAACCTGCGTTCGTCGTCAGCAAAACGTAAACCAAATTATCCGACACCAGCTGGCAACCGCTGGCTAAAGTCACCTTTACGGTATAATTGCCGCTTTTTGTTGGTATAAAGGTAGATGCCGTTGCATTACTGATAGGGGAGCCATCCAAATACCATTGGTTACCTGCCTGGAAGTTGGAGCTTAAAACAGTGCTATTTTGGGTAATTACAGGCTTAGCAACGGTTACTGCCTGCCTTGCAACAGATGCACAGCCGGCACTTTTTACCTTCATACCATAAAAGTAATAGTAAAATCCTTTATAATAAGCAGTATCAGCAGCAGATGTAGCGTTATTGCCGGTGATACTAAATATGTTACCTATAGCAAAGGGGTAACCGGTTACCCCAGTATTACTGCGGTAAATGGTGGCAGTGCTGTCAAATACAGCGCTGATAGTATATGCACCGGCAGACGGTAATAACAAGTTAAGCGGATAAACCGCCCCCTGATCATTAGGGTCATCGCTTTGGGCACCGGGCTGCGGCTGAGTGCGGGTAGCAACAGCATTTATAGTAACGGTTGATACAATTTCGCCGTTTGTATTGGCAACGTTAAATGTTATCTTACCACTATTGCCGATATATAAACGGGCGCTTTCAATAATAACCGGGATCTTTGTACTTACATTAACATAAGGTGTAAACTGGTTATATCCTCCTCCGGTAAAAACGTTTTTTGCAGCGGGCCCTGTACTTCCGCTAAAATCATTCAGCCCGGCATACCAGGTATTGTTAACACGAGCCTGCGTTACAGAAGTAACAGCACCAAAAGAAATAGGTATAACATCGCCAATATTTTGATACCATAACACCGTCCCATCACCAGTACCCGAAAGCTGGTACTGTTTAGTGTTATCGCAATAATAAGCCCCCAGGTTACTTAAAGTTGGCGGCGGATTAATCACCACTGTTTCACTTGCTGAGTTATTTGAACTGATCACGTCGCCGGGCAGGTTACTGGTTGCCGTGATATGATAACTTGCACCCGCAATGGCATTAAAGGTACCATTCAATATAAAATTTTCCTGCTCCAATGGCTGAAGTGCAGCCGTATAAGTTTGCTGCAATGTTGTAACGGTATTATCAGGAGCGGTAATGGCCACCGTTACCGGTATATTACTTATCGGCTGACTGCCAAAGTTCTTTAACGCTATTGTAACCTGGGTTGCAGCAGAGCAAGCACCCGTAGTAACGGGACTTACAATGGCTGTTACCCCTGCATCGGTACTTGTTTTTAAAAACTGCACCCTGTAATCCTGGGTTTCACCTTTGGCATAGCTACCACATGCTTTTATAGTTGAGGTATCACTTGTTTCTGTTAATACCACCCGCATTATACTGTAATTACCGGGTATCACCGACAAAGGAACTGAGATGCTAGTTGTATAAATGCCTGTTCCATTAATAATTGCGGAAGGAGCCACTAATTCACTTGCATCAAATACACCATTTCCATTCCAGTCGATATAAATTTTTGCGGCTTTATTAAAGTTTGCACCGCAGGTACCTAAGGTTATACTTAACGGATAAGTTTTTCCCTGCTCCAGTTGAATGGTTAAATTAGTATGATCTGAATAAGTGGTACAACCAGAAGGCTGCGTAAAATTCAGATTGGACAGGGTCACATTATCAATTCTGGAATCGGCATTGGATAATGGTGTCGA
This sequence comes from Mucilaginibacter sp., assembly GCA_028287865.1. Lineage (GTDB taxonomy): Bacteria > Bacteroidota > Bacteroidia > Sphingobacteriales > Sphingobacteriaceae > Mucilaginibacter. The sequence continues at coordinate 28,916 of JAQBOU010000036.1, forward strand.
AACGCAATAGGCAGCCCCCCCTATGCCCGTTGCAATAAGCGAGTAATCCTGCGAACCGGTCAATAATGTCCCTTTATGCGATACTGTTATGGTATAAGCCCTGCCTGAAACAGCAGCCGGTATATAAACCTGTTCCACATTATCTAAAATATTATTACCGGTTTTTGCCGGCGCAGACGGATTTGAAGGATCCAATACCCACGGACTAAAAGTAGTTGTGCCATCACTTATCCGAACGTCCAGATCGTTCACCAATTTTGGCGTCCGACTGTTAACGGTACCATCAGGCGTGGGTGTTGCAGCGGGATCTGTCCATGCTATGGTTGCAGCCAACGGCCCATTGCCTGATGCTATTACTTTATAAGTTTGCTGCTGTCCCTGTTGCAACGTATTTTCTTTTATAACACTTAATGTTCCGTTATCAGTTATGGCTTTTGCAGCTTTGCTCATATCCAGCAGTCCCCATCCATAAATATAATCAGGACCGGCATTGCCCGCATCAAAAGCAGTATGGCAGGCCAGCGCTTTAAGCGTTGCAGCGCGCATAAAATTTCCATTATTCTTCTGCGAATAATACTCCTGTAACAGGTATAATGACCCGGTGATATTTGGAGCCGCCATGGATGTGCCCGATAACGTTAGGTAAGAGGCTGTGTTGGTGCTTCCTGTTGAAAGTACATCTACGCCATCCCCTACAATATCAGGCTTAACCCGCCCGTCGTCTGTAGGACCCCAACTGCTGAAAGATGCAATGGAAATATCCCGGCTGCTTGCCGGGCCATAAGGCAATGGATTTACAGCACCTACCGTCAATATATTTTTCGAATTTCCGGTCGTGCTGATCACATCGTAACCGGAATTGCTGCTTATACCTGCCGGCCTCGGGCCCTTATCAACCAGCGTTTGATTGGAACGGCTTTGGTATCCATAATAATCAGCGCCAACGGCAGGTCCCGGATAAGCCAGGCTGTTTCCCGCTGATTCGACAATCAGGTAGTAAGGAGCACTATAAGCAATGTTATCCCATTCCTGTGTTCTTGTTCCATAAAAGCCGAAATTATAATCAACTGTATCTCCGGGCAATCCATACCATTCCCAGCGATTTTGACTATCATTAAAATTCCATCCGGCTACGTCTCCATAGGAGTGGTTGGAAAGTAATAATCCAGCTGCAGCGGCGCTCATTTTTGTTACATCATTATCAAAATAATAGGAATGTAAGGTGGATGCATTGAATGCCATACCTTTTGCCGGCGCATAAACACCCTTTGCAATCATGGTGCCTGCAACATGTGTTGCATGGTCAATTATTGTTGCTGTATCTTCAATGGTGATGGTCTTCCCGGCAAACTCCTGATGAGCTTTAAATACAGAACCGCCGTCCCATATAGCTAATTTATTATTTAAAGCAGTGCTTGCACCCGACAGGTTTAACTGCAAGGTACCGCCCGGTTGCACGGTATTGGTTTGTGTAGTAGCGGCTGCTATCGTGTTATTATAGGTAGTTAAATACACCGGAAAGCCCAGGCTATTAACACCTTGTAATGAAACCAATCCGCCATTTTTTGTTTTTCTGCGGATGGCCCAGCCACGGCTTTGGGCTAGCACAGCCGCCCTTTGAAAATTAACCCGGAATAAATTGTTTAACCTGGATGACTGATCAGCCAGCTCCTTTTTTTTAGCATCTGTCACCAATACTTGCTGGCCAAATGTTTCACTTACTATACACAACAATAAAAAAAAGCCAATAATTGCGGTAAAAAATTTACTCATATTTAGTTGATAGCTAGCAATTAAAGCGGGGGATTGTCATAGTAAACAAGTTTCCGTATTTTATATCGGATTATGAAATTTGTTTTTGTTTTAATACTGCTATCTTATTCGGTATTTGAATAATTACACACTATCTGCCCCGCTCATCCGACTATGTAAATTGTCTCAATAATATGGCTGCAATTATTAGCCATTTGAATACCAAAGGAGGCATTATCCTATGCCTTAAATTCCATTTTAAATTAAACAACTCTTTAAGAGAATACTCGTAACCTATTGATTATCATTTCGTATAAGGTGAGTGAATTAAAAAAAGATTAGTTAGTTTTTTTAAAATAAATTAATAATTTTTTTATTAATAATTAAAATTTATAGAATAGTTATGTATGGGTTAATCTAATTAACCCATACATAACAAGGACCAGCCGCAGCAATTGA
>JAQBOU010000072.1 GCA_028287865.1 Mucilaginibacter sp.
CACCCTTGCACTGCAGCAAAAAATGCTTGCCTTTATTTTCATGAAAGCTACTGACGGGCCGGGATGTAATGATACCGCCCGCGAATTGGCAAAGATCCCCGAAGTACAGGAAGTACACCACATAGCCGGCGACGATTGTTACCTGGTAAAGGTGCGCACTTACGACTCAGCTTCGCTGATGCACCTGATGCGCAACAGTTTCAGCAAAATACCAAACCTTTTGAGCACACGTACTACCATTGTGCTTGAAACGGTGAAAGAACAGCAACAATTGGTAATACCCGAAAAATAAGATCCTATGCCTTTAAATTTACAAAAAAACGCATCTCCCCTATTGGTTATCATTGCATTTGCTACAGTTTACATTGTATGGGGCTCAACGTATTTCTTTATCAGGATTGCTGTACAGGGTGGTTTACCGCCTTTTATATTAGGCGCCTTACGCTTTACTACGGCAGGACTTTTATTAATGACATGGTGTGTAATTAAACGCGAAAAAATATTCGTGGTAAAAGATATTTTATACTCAGCTGTAACCGGCGTGCTCTTGTTATTTGTAGCAAACGGCATTGTTATATGGACGGAGCAAACATTGCCAAGCGCTATGGTAGCTATATTGGTATCATCGGCTCCTATTTGGTTCATATTGCTTGACAAACCGAATTGGAGTGTAAATCTTAAACTCAAAACTACCATTTTAGGCTTAATAATCGGTTTTGTTGGGGTGATCCTTTTATTCAGCGAGCAGATCAATGGAATATTTAAAGACCCTGAGGCTCAATCCAAACTTCCATGGATGCTATTGCATATTTTGGGCACCATCTCGTGGTCGGCAGGCTCACTGTATTCAAAGCATAAACACACAACAGGTTCTGCATCGGTGAACACCGCCTGGCAAATGATCGCAGCGGGTGTGGTTTATATCCCGGTAAGTTTCATACATCATGAGTATGATCACCTCAATTGGGATCAAATTCAAACCAATAGCTGGCTGGCACTTATCTATCTTATAATTTTTGGATCTATTGCTGCTTTTAGTGCTTATGTATGGCTATTGCAGGTTCGGCCTGCCACACAGGTAAGCACCTACGCCTATGTTAACCCGGTAATTGCTGTAATTTTAGGGATAGTATTTACACATGAAAACATCTCATTGCTGCAGGTAGCGGGATTGGGTGTTATACTTGCCAGCGTGCTACTCATTAATCTTGCAAAATACAAGAAAGAAAAAGCTGTTTTAGTGACTAATTGAATAAGTTGGATTAGGTTGATTAGATTTAACATTTCGGATTCAAATATTTAATAAGAATTTGAGCTACCAACCAAATCAACCTAATCAACTACCTACAAATCTTTCGGAAGCGACCTGGCCGGGCTTTCCCAACGGCCAAATTCCAGGTAATTTTCAATTTTTATGCTTATCCTGCTTCCCTTGCGGTATTTATCTTTTTTATAATTATTAACCCTTAAAATTACGCCGTCGTTTTCAATAATAAGCTCTTCGTAAAAGCCTTTAAATAAAATCTGCTTAACCTTCCACTTATTGTTAAACTTCCGTACAATTTTTACATGTTCCGAAAAAATCACAACGGTACCTCTTTTGGTATTTATACCTATTTTTTTTGCTTTTGAAGACGTCAGCTGGCTCCCGCTGGCCAAAATTTGGGCGGTATAAAGCAGCTGTGGTGAATTATAGAGCTCTTCGGGGCTGCCATTCTCAACAATTTCACCCTCCTTAAGTACGATAAGCTCATCAGCCATTGATAATATTTCGGCAGGGTCATGTGAAACCAGCACTATCGTTGTACCCCACTCTTTCACAATAAATCTAATATCATGCTGCAGCCCTTCGCGGTACGTAGCATCAACCTGGTTAAAAGGCTCATCCAATAAAATTACCTCGGGCCTGCTTATCAGTGCTTTTGCAATAGTAACGCGCTGCTTTTCGCCGCCGCTTAATTTGCCAAAAGGCTGATCTTTAAGCGGCAAAATATCAAGCATAATTAATGACTCGGTAATTCTTTGGGTTTCAGTATCCTTACCCAATTCTTCGGCTTTTAATCCCGAGCGCACGCTGTCCCAAACAGATGCCTGCAGGTCCATATCCTGGTTGTTTTGGGTAACCAGCCGCATTGCCGCATGGGCAGGCTGTAATTTTTCCTCCCGTTTTAAAATGCGTTCTTCTTTAAAAAACACCTCTCCCGAGTCGGGTTGTAATAAGCCATATAATAAATTCAACAACGTAGTTTTTCCGCTTCCGCTTTCTCCTACTATTGCCGTTATCTTTCCTTTAGGGATAAATATGGTTATGTTATTTACTCCTGAAGACTTATCGCCAAAATAATTTTTAGTAACCGATATGGTTTCCAGGATCATTTCATTATGCATACAGCTTTTTATTTTTTACCAATTTTTAAAATTGAATATTGTGCACTAAATCAATTTAAGCCAACCATTTATCCGGATAACTTATCCCTCAAACGTAAACTTAAAAAGTTTATCATAAAAGTGAAAAATACGTTTATTAGCGATATTGTTTTATAGCTAAATAAACGAAAACGTTTTTACGCAATTTCCGATTTAAAGTTCAAGCAAAATTGAATTAGTATATTTTATCGGCCAGGTATCTTTATTTAATTATATTTAACCAATTTAAACTTTAACCAAGCATTTATGGAACACACCAAAACATGGCATCAGCATCATCACGACTCTTTAGGATTTGGACAAAAGCTTGCCGATAACGTAGCAAACGGAATGGGATCATGGCGCTTTATCATCATTCAATCAGCTATCGTTGTTCTTTGGATGACGCTGAATGTGATAGGTTTTGTAAACCATTGGGATGTTTACCCATATATTCTGTTAAACCTGCTTTTTTCTACCCAGGCCGCCTATGCTGCTCCAATAATTATGATGGCACAAAACCGCCAGAATGAACGCGACCGTGCTCATGCCGACGCAGATTTCAAAACTAATGTGGAAGCAAAAAAAGAAATAGAACAATTGCTTGAAAAACTTAATTCCATTGAAATTGATAAACTGGATAAAATCCTGGAAATCTTAACGAAACTGGAAACAAAGGCAGTAAGCTAATTGCTTAGCATGCACACCTTTAGTGGCATTTAACTTTTAAGTGGTTCACTAATCTTTGCTTTTTCTTAGCTTTGCGCCCGAAATGACTAAAATTGAAGATGCTATAGCCAACGAGGCTGAAGATGAGATCAGCCCCAAAACACCTAAGCAACGCCTTTGGAATGTTGTTAAAACCATTTTAAAGATAGGCGTAACTTCGGCCTTGCTTTATTGGGTATTTAGCAAAGTTCCGTTCAGCGAAGTAAAAGGCAGGCTTTTGCACGCCAATTATTGGTGGATGCTGGCAGGTGTGGTAGCCTACTTCTTTTCAATGATATTTTCTTCATGGCGCTTATTGAGCTTTTTTAAGTCGATTGATTTAAAATTAGATCCCCGCTTTAATTTCCGATTATACCTGTTAGGCATATTTTACAACCTGCTCCTACCGGGTGGCATCGGAGGTGACGGTTATAAAATTTACCTGCTCCATAAAAATTATCATTTCCCAACAAAAAAAGTATTTTGGGCCATCCTGTTTGACAGGCTTAGCGGCCTTTGGGCAATCGGACTGATCATCGTGGCGTTAAAAATTTTTATTCCGCAAATTGAAATTAATATAGCGGTTCCGCTGTCAATATTCCTTGTTGGCAGTGTTATATATTATATAGTTGTAAAAGTTTTTTTTAAAGATTTTACCAAACATTTTTTCAAGGGCCATGCAAAGGCAATTTTAGTACAGTCGTGCCAGGTTATAGCTATAATCTGTGTGCTTATGGGGCAAGATTTTCACGGCAAGTTTGCACCCTACCTGTTATCATTCCTTTTATCTGCACTGGCTGCGGTAGTGCCTATAACAGTTGGGGGCGCAGGTGCACGCGAATATATTTTTAAGGTTCTTTCAGGCGTATTTAATATGAATGTGGGCCTCGCAGTATTTTTAAGTATTTCCTTTTATTTAATATCACTGCTGGTAGCATTGTCAGGCCTGTACTATGTACTGCGTCCGAAAAGGTTGGAAGAAGGTCTGCCAATGACCGCGGATAACAAAGATATGGCCAAATAAAATTCCCATTTAAATTAATAATTATCGCATACTTATTATTAGCCGCTGAAAAAGAGGTACCTAATAAATTTGTTACGTATTCTTCATTTTCTGGTTCGTGGGCAATCAAACTTATTTTCCTAATTTTACGTTTCCACATAAACCATTAGTGATTAATGAGCCATTTTAATGATTTCGGCAATCCGCAGGTTGCTGCATTGCCCGCGCATTTAAAACAATTTATAGTAGATCAGCATTATGAACACTATACACCTGTTGACCAGGCGGTATGGCGCTATGTAATGCG
>JAQBOU010000082.1 GCA_028287865.1 Mucilaginibacter sp.
TATCTATTCTTAATGGAGGATAGCCTATTTGAGTTACATAATTTTCTTTTAAAAAATCTTCTTTTGTAAGGCCTAATGAATCAAATCCAAAATCATGAAATACGCTGACCATTACCGGCATTTTCAAAGCTTGGTTTAATCCAAATATCAAGATCTCCTGTATGCGGTGGTCGTACGTGGAATGCCAAAGCATGCGCCCCTACAACCATATATTCAACATTGTAAAGGTTTAATAATTCAATAAAATCAATAAATCCTGTTCAAAGATCATTTGGCCGTGTGGTAATAACTTTGGTTATTTTTTCAGGAAAAGAACCATTTAACCTGTAATAATTTCTTCTTAAGCGCGTCACCTCCTGTAATCTTTCAGCGGAAGTTTTTGATCTCCAAAAAAGCACGTCTAAATAGTCTTCGTCTTCGGGTTTGACATAATTAACTACTTTTGCCATTTTTCTATGCATGACTCAATATATCAAAATATAATTAAATCCATCTACATAAATATACAAATTTTAAAGAAAAAAGTGTATAAATGAATATTTTCTATACAATAGTTTTAAATCTCAAAAATCTTAGTTCACGCAATTTAAAATTTTTTAATTTCGGCATTATGAAGATAATTGCCATAGGCCGTAACTATGCAGAGCATGCAAAAGAGCTAAATAACCCCGTACCAGGCGTGCCGGTTATTTTTATGAAACCGGAGACCGCGCTGTTAAAGGAAAATAAACCCTTTTACCATCCCGATTTTTCGGAAGATATACACCACGAAATTGAGATCGTACTTAAAGTTAGTAAGGAGGGTAAGCACATCAGTGATAAGTTTGCCGGTAATTATTTTGAGGAAATTGCGTTAGGCGTTGATTTTACCGCCCGCGATATACAGCAGCGGCATAAGGAAAAAGGCCTGCCGTGGGAATTGGCAAAAGCCTTTGATCATTCGGCGCCCATAAGCTCATTTTTACCAAAATCCCAATTTGCCGATCTGCATAACCTCAATTTCAGGTTGGATGTTAATCAACAATCAAGGCAGCAGGGCAATACTTCCTTTATGCTTTTTTCTTTCGAATACATCATTGCCTTCGTGTCAAAATACATCACGCTAAAAAAAGGTGACCTTATATTTACCGGTACACCGCAGGGCGTTGCCAAAGTAAATATAGGCGACAGGCTGGAAGGTTATATTGAAGATCACAAAATGCTCGATTTTTTTGTTAAGTGAGCATGATTAAAAAATTCCAGTTCGTACTTGTTCTTATTTTTGGTATTTATTTAAATGTATTTGCCCAGGTTATCCAAAGCAGGATCTATCCCCAAAACTTTTTTCGCTATCCGCTGGATCTCTCTCCATCTACCGCAGGTTCATTCGGAGAGTTAAGGCCAGGCCATTTCCATTCGGGGCTTGATTTTAAAACTAATCAGCGTACCGGTTACCCTGTACATGCAGTGGCCGATGGTTATGTGTCGCGCTTAAGGGTTCAATTTGGCGGCTTTGGCAACGCTATTTACATAACCCATCCAAACGGATATACAAGTGTTTACGGGCATATCGAACGCTTTAGCCCGGCAATGGCTAAACTTGTACATGACTATCAATACCAGCAGCAAAGCTTTGAAGTTGATTTTAAGCTGCCGCCTTTACAACTGCCGGTATGTAAGGACGATGTTATTGCGTGGTCGGGCAATGCAGGGGCCTCGGCGGGGCCGCATTTGCATTTCGAGGTCAGGGACGCTGAAACAGAAGAAACAATAAACCCGCAATTATTTGGACTGACCATTCCTGATAGGGTGGCTCCATCTATAACTGCTATTGGTATTTATCATTTAAATGGAAGTCCGTTCAGTGAAAAAACGCCGCGGCAATTTTTACCGGTTACAGGCAGAAATGGTAATTATCATCTCACAAAACCTGGCGTAATAAATTTAAGCGGAGATATTGGCTTTGGTATAGCTGCTGATGATATGAACAGTACTTCGCTAAACCATAATGGTGTATACTCCATTGAATTAAAGCTGGACGGCAAAACGGTTTACACCTTTGTTGTTGAACGTTTTGCTTTCGACCAAACGCATGCCATTAACGCGTATATTGATTATCCGGAGTACCTGACCGGCCATAGGACGATACAAAAATGTTTCATATTACCAGGCAGTAAAATATCATTATACCCGCAATCGATAAACAGGGGTATTATAACTTTTAATGACGATGGCCTGCACCAGGTTGAATACGTTGTTAAGGATGTTGCCGGGAACACCTCAGTTTTAAACCTACATATAAAATCAAGCCTGGTAAAGGACCTTGCCCCGGTTGCTAAAACAAGCGGAACGCTTTTTCATTATAACCAGGTAAATGAATTCAGCAACGCCAAAGTCAAAGTGGTAATAACACCCGGAAACCTGTATGATGATGTTGATTTTACTTATTCAACACTACCAAAAAGACCCGGCGCCTTTTCAGTTACGCATTGTATACAAAACAGGTATACCCCTATCCATGATAGCTATAATTTATGGATAAAACCTGATAGCACAATTGGAAATTACGCGGATAAGGCGGTTATAGTAAGTACCGATGGAATATGTGAGGGCGGAATTTATCAGGATGGATATGTTAAGGCACAGGCACGTACCATGGGCTATTTTTTTGTGAAGCTGGATACTGTGCCGCCCCATATTGTTCCTTTAAATATAAAAAACGGAATGAACATGTCGGCTTTGAAGGGGATATCTTTAAGAATAAGCGATAATTTATCAGGAATAAAAACTTACACCGGAAAAATTGACGGCAAGTGGGTGCTAATGGAGTGGGATTATAAAACTAAAATTCTAAGTTATACCTTTAATGGCGATATTGCGGCGGGGAAACATATATTTGATTTAACTGTTAGCGATAACAAAAATAATATTTCACACTTTACTGCAGATTTTTACAGATAACATGGCAAAACTTAAAGAGGGAGACAAGGCCCCGGATTTTACAGCTAAGGATCAAAACGGCAAAACCGTTAGTTTGTCAGATTTGAAAGGCAAAAGCGTGATATTATATTTTTATCCGAAAGATGATACACCCGGCTGTACCGCCGAAGCCTGTAGTTTCAGAGATAATTACCAGGCAATGTTAAATAAAGGGTTTGAAGTGATAGGGGTGAGTACCGATGACGAAAAATCGCATAAAAAATTTGAAACCAAATATAGCCTGCCGTTTACGCTGATTGCAGACCCGGACAAAAATATTGTTGAAGCTTATGGCGTTTGGGTTGAAAAAAACATGTACGGTAAAAAGTATATGGGCACGGCCCGTACTACTTTTATTATAAATGCGGAAGGAACCATTGAGAAAATTATTGATAAGGTAGATACTAAAAACTCAACTCAACAGGTAATTGATCTGGTAAAATAATAAGTGGGATTGAGATCAAAATTTATAAAAATTGATATATTTACTTATATTGTTTTTGAAAATAAATTAAGTTAATAGATATTTAAGTTCTGATATTAAATATAATACATGCCAAAAGAGGTTGACGACGCGGAGATACTAAGCAAATTTCAGGATGAAAAAACCAGGAATGAGGCATTTAACTTACTGCTGAAAAAATATCAGCAGAAAATTTACTGGCACGTTCGCCGCATGGTTATTGACCATGATGATGCAGACGACATGGTACAGGATGTATTTGTAAAGGTTTGGAAAAACCTGGCTGGCTTTAGGAACGATGCGCAATTATATACCTGGATGTATCGTATTGCAACTAACGAGTGCATTACTTTTTTGAACAAAAAGAAACAAAAAAATAATGTTTCGCTGGATGATGTGGCTTATGAACTGGCAGAAACTTTAGCCGATTCGACTTATTTTAATGGGGATGCAGCGCAAAGAAAATTACAGGAAGCTTTAATTACTTTGCCTGAAAAACAACGGCTGGTTTTTAATATGAAATATTATGATGATATGAAATATGAAGAAATATCACAGGTGTTGGGAACAAGTGTTGGTGCCTTGAAAGCTTCATTCCACCTGGCAGTGAAAAAAATTGAATCGTACTTATTATCGAAAGATTAATTATAACATTAAACCTTTTGATAATTAATCCATCTATAGTAGTTAAGATATGATGAGCGACATGGAAAATAAAGATTGGCTAAATGATTATGAGTCACTTAAGCAGGTTAGCAATGCTAATCCGTTTACGGTGCCCGAAGGCTATTTCGATGACCTTGGAGAGCGTATTGTATCCCGCGTAAATCTGGAAGAATTAAAGAACAGCGGCTATTTTGGTGGTTTTTTTTCCGTTCCTGAAAACTATTTTGATGAGCTGGAAGGGAATATCCAAAGCAGAATAAATATTGAAAATGCTGTAAATATTGAGGATGCCGGGTTTACCATACCCGAGGGTTATTTTGATAATCTTGAACAGCAAATAAAAAGCAGGATATTTATTGAGGAAACGTTAGGAGAACCCGCAGCATCTTTTTCCGTTCCGCAGGATTATTTCAATAAGCTTAACAAAAATATTTTAGAGAAAACCATTAATGTTAAAAGTAATAAGGAAAAAGGCATAGTTGTAAGATTATTTGCCAGCACCGCTTTTAAATATGCTACAGCAGCTTGTTTTGCAGTAGCTATTGGCGGTGGTATATTGCTTAACGAGCTTTCCAGCTCTGCTAATCAGCATACAAGCTCCTTTTTACATAAGCAGTTGTCAACCGTTCCAATTGATGATATTAAAGCTTATTTACAGTTAAATGTTGACGCGGGCGATACACAGCAAACAGTTGCATCTAATGATGTTGGCGTGGATGATAATAGTTTAAAAAATGCTTTACAAAATAGTGCTGACAGCCTTCAATAGTGTTTGGAATGTATAAGTTATTAAAACCTGTTTTATGTATATTATTTGTAATGGCCATTGGTTATAATAGCTTCGGACAATACCGTATGCGCGTTGTTCCGCGCAGGGAGCCTATTGAAAGATTTAACAAGCCAAATAATCCAGGCAGAAGGATGGAACTTGTTAAAGAGGGTTATATAAACAGGCAATTAAAGCTTACCACCGATGAAGCAAAGTCGTTTTGGCCTGTATACCATCAATATGTACAGGATCAAACTGCGGTAAGGATATTAAAGCGCCAAAACAATTCTAATAATTCGCCAAACGGTACACAGCAGATTGATAAAGAATTGGATTATGAAGCCCAGCTGGTTGAGATCAGAAAGCATTATAAAGACGAGTTTTTGAAGATATTACCCGCCGAAAAAGTAAGTGAGCTGTATAAAAGCGAGCGCCAGTTTAATGATGAAGTGCTTAAACAATTAAGCGAACGCAGCGTACGAGCGGGAGATTAAGTGATAAGCTAATAAGCTGCTAGTTAGTTATTTGTCAGTTTTATAAAAATGTTTTCCAGTGTTTTCCCCTTATTCTTACTCCGTAAATTTTCCAGCGTATCATCGGCCACAATTTTTCCTTTATTAATTATAATTACCTGATTGCATACTGCTTCAACCTCCTGCATAATGTGGGTTGACAAAATAACTGTTTTTGTTTTTCCAAGATCAAGAATTAGCTGACGGATGCCGATCAATTGGTTAGGATCAAGGCCCGAAGTAGGTTCGTCCAATATCAATACTTGCGGATCATGTAAAATAGCCTGTGCCAGGCCTACCCGCTGGCGGTAACCTTTAGAGAGTTGCCCTATCTTTTTATGCTGTTCGGGCCCGAGGCCGGTTTGTTCAATAATTTCGGCAATACGCTTTTGCGGCGACTGCATTTGGTGGATGCCCGCAATAAATGCCATTGATTCCTTTACATACATATCCAGGTAAAGCGGGTTACTTTCAGGCAGGTAACCAATATTGCGTTTAACCTCCAGCGGTTGCTTTTCTATATCATATCCGCATACGGATGCTGTTCCCGCTGTTTGTGGAATAAAGGTGGTGAGTATTTTCATGGTAGTAGACTTGCCGGCACCATTTGGCCCTAAAAAACCCAATACACCTGGTTGGGCGCTGAAGCTAATACCATCAACAGCCTTTTGCTCACCGTAAACTTTTGTTAATGATTCAACAACAATGCTCATGCTTCAAATTTAGGTGTTAGATATGAGATATGAGATATGAGATTTACTTTTCTTCAGAGATGGTTTAAAAGTTATAGATACAACGTTTATAGTAAGAACGCTTTCAATGCATTGTCACCCTAAAATCAAACATTTGAAATTATCGCCGCGGCAATAATTTAATTGTCATAATGTCATACATACAATTGCGGCAAGCTATTTGAATAGTATATATTTGTAATACAAAAATTTAAAAAATATAATCATGGCTTTAGAAATAACTGATGCAAACTTTGAAGAACTTGTCCTGAAATCTGATAAACCTGTTTTGGTTGATTTTTGGGCAGAATGGTGCGGACCTTGTAGAATGGTTGGCCCGGTAGTCGAAGAAATTGCAAAAGAATACGATGGGAAAGCGGTTGTAGGTAAAGTAAATGTTGACAACAATCCGGGCATATCAATGAAATTTGGTATCCGTAATATACCAGCCTTGTTATTTTTCAAAAACGGCGAAATTGTAGATAAACAAATTGGCGCCGTTCCAAAATCGGTATTAGCCGAAAAATTAAGCAAGCAATTAGCGTAATTTTAACTTCACTGATTTGTTGTGATCGCACCGGTTCTTTTTTTTAAGAACCGGTGTAATCATTCATAATACTGGGTATTCACCAAAACATGCAGTTAAACGAAGACCAGCAAATAAGACAATTAGCTAACCTGGAGTTATTGGCACGCCAGGTTGTAGAAGGTTTTATTACAGGTTTACACCAAAGTCCGTTTCATGGTTTTTCGGTGGAGTTTGCCGAGCATCGTTTATATAACAGCGGCGAATCTGTAAAAAATATTGACTGGAAGCTGCTTGCCCGCACCGATAAGCTGTTTGTTAAACAGTTTGAAGAGGAAACCAACCTCCGTTGTTATCTTTTGCTTGATACCTCCTCGTCAATGAATTTTCCCGATAAAGGGATCAATAAACTTCAATTTTCTATTTACGCAATTGCATCACTGATGTACCTGTTTAAAAAACAACGTGATGCCTTTGGTTTGTGTCTTTTTTCGGACAAGACAGACTGGATGAGCCAGGTAAAATCAACCAGTACCCATTTGTTTTATTTATATGCCGAATTAGAAAAAACATACAATCAGCCTAAGTTAACCACCAGTACCAATATAACCCAGGTATTACACCAGGTTGCCGGGCAAATCCATCAGCGCTCAATGGTTATCCTTTTTAGTGATATGCTGGAGAATAGTTTGAACCCCGAAAAGCTGCAGGCCTTATTTGCCGCAATTCAGCATTTAAAATATAATAAGCACGAGGTAATAATTTTTAATGTAAACGATAAGCAAAAGGAACTGGATTTTAATTTTGATAACCTTCCTCACCATTTTATAGATATTGAAAGCGGTGAGCAGGTGAGGGTACATCCAAATAAAATAAGAGATTCCTATAAAGCGGCACTCGCAAATTACCGGCACGAGCTGGAACTAAAGTGCGCTCAATATCACATTGACCTGATTGATGCTTATATTGAGGATGGATACAATAATGTATTAAAATCATACCTCATCAAACGAAACAAAATGATTTAAAGGCCTGTGTACTACCCGATAATCAGGTTAAATAAATATATTTTCAACTTAAAGCGAAATCTTAAATAAAAGGTTTGTAAAATTGCCGCAATCAATTCAGGGTAGTTACTGTTAAGTAATAAACGTATTTTTTTATATGAGACTTTCCATTGAACGTAAGCCAATAAGAATAAATCCAGATCCGAAACGTGTTATTGCAAGATTCTTTTTTAATGGGAATGATCGGGCTAAAGAGGTAATACAAAGGGTATTGAACATAAGCGAAGAAATTGCATTTGGTATAGTTTCGCCTTTATTGCAGGAGTATTCCAAACGGCACCGTAATATCACCCGTGCTTTAAACAGGCACTGTAGCAAATTGAAGCCACTTTTTATAGAATTGGATATTGATTTCGATTCCCTCACCGTATACCGTAAGCTGCTCATAGGTTCTTATTTTACGCACGAATATTCCATTGAGTCGGCTGCTTTTTTCAATCCTTCAATAATTGAAGATCCGGATCAAACAGAATTGCATGAGGGACAAAAAAGAGTAATTATAAGCTTCAGGGCTGTGGGAGAGGGCCATATTTCATCCATTGCGTTCAGGCGCGCACTTATCGATCAATCCAACAACATAACTGTTTTGCCTGCCGGCGATTACATTGATGAAGCTGAAATTGTAAGAAATGCCGTGTATAACAAAAAGTTATTTTTTGAAAAAGCCACCGTCACCCAGATCAATATTGATGTATTAAAGGAACTGGAAGGCAAGCTGGACCATCATTTTGAATATGCAAATCTTCGCCGGATCATTATGGATTCGCAGAAATTGCAGGAAAGCGATATGAAAAAGCTGGAATATGATAAGGTATTATGGCTGGCAGACTCGTATTATGAAATTGTGTTTTCGTTAGATACTGATATATCCGACAGGGTAATATTTCCTATTTCTGAATATGAGCGTAAAGGCATTGAGGATGCACGGTTTGTGCTTTTTAAAAATGACGATGGCAGCACCGTTTATTATGCAACTTATACTGCTTATGATGGTTCATTGATAATGCCCAAACTGTTGCAAACAAATGATTTCATCAATTTTAAAATAATGCCTTTATATGGTGCAGGGGCGCAAAATAAGAACCTTGCTCTTTTTCCCCGAAAAATTAATGACAAATTTGTTATGATATCCCGTATTGATGGGTGGAATAATTATATCATGTATTCGGATAAGATTAATATCTGGGAAAAACCCGTGATGCTGCAGCAACCAAAATTTGCCTGGGAATTTATACAAATAGGTAATTGCGGTTCGCCTATTGAAACTGAACATGGCTGGATAATAATAACGCATGGTGTTGGCCCAATGCGTCGGTATGTACTTGGCGCCAGCTTACTTAAACTGGATGATCCCACTGTTGAAATTGGCCGCCTGAAAGAACCATTGCTTATTCCAAACAGTGACGAACGCGAGGGTTATGTACCAAATGTGCTTTATTCATGTGGTTCAATCATCCACAACAATAAATTAATTATCCCGTATGGCGTTTCTGATTCATCTACCGCGTTTGCCGAAGTTGACCTGGATGATTTAATCAGTAAGCTTAAATCTGACCATAAAGAACAAAAATAGCGATTGATCTCCTATAAACTTTTCTTCGGCCTGCACTTTGCGGGCCTTTGTTATATATGGCGTGTTTTTAATTTATTCGGTTAACAATACATCTGTTGATTTCTGGTAGGATTTACGCTACACTATTTAAGGAAATTAATAGAAGGAAGGATTTTACAATTAAATAATGGCCCGCTTTTAAGCATCGGAATAATTAAATTGAATACAATTTTAGTTCCCAAGAGAATTATTGTGTATAAAGTTGAAAAATATTTTTTATAGCGAAACACTTTGGCATAGCCATTGATAATATACAAAATAGAGAGTTATTGAATTAATAGTGTGGGCGTTACGATATTATTACATGGAAAAAATTTATTAAGCAATGGATCATTTTAGAGAAATAAAAAACACCTTGACCTGGCACAATGAGGGCAAATTTGAGGTCGAGCTTGTTAACGGGATAATTAAAAAACTTAATTTTTGCGAGCCCGGTAAAGGCCCGGATGATTCCGGTAAATCCCTTACCTCAACAAACTATAAGTTTTTGCAGTCGGTTTATAACTGCCTGGGCGATTTGTTTACGTTTATTGAGGAGGAAAATAAAAGGCTCGGGTATCGTTATGCCCGTGAAGGCGAAATTCCGCAGCGTTATCATGAAGAGATAACAGAGGATACCTATCCCATGCTTGCTGATAGCAAGATCAGGCCAATAAATAATTATGCAAATCAATCAGAGTCAATAAATCCTGCTGAAGAAAATAACGATCTAATAAGGGATATTGGATAACGTGTATTGCGATGTTAAAGCCTATTTCGATAATATATTTCGGTACAGGCCCAGGTAATCATTTACCATTTTATCACAGGAGAACTGGGAATTTGACCAGGTATAGCAGTCCCTGCGTTTAATGTTCTTTACCTGGTTTACAGCTTCAATTGCTTCGTTAATATTATGTACTAAAAAGCCGGTTTCTTGATGCCTGATTAGTTCTGGCATTGAGCCTTTGTTAAACGCTATTACAGGAGTGCCGCATAACATTGCTTCGGCTACACTCATACCAAAAGGTTCATTAAAATTTATAGGGTGCAGCAAAGCATAAGCATTTCTTAAAAGAGTGTTTCTTTGTAAAGACTCTGCATTACCCACATATTCAATTTGTGAATTTAATTGTGGTTCTATTTTTTCTTTAAAATAGTTTTCATCCTGTATCAAACCGGCTATCAATAACTTCCGTCCACTTTTTTTGGCGATTTCTATTGCTTCGGCAGTCCCTTTATCATGGTGTACCCTTCCAAAATATAAAAGATAATCTTCCGGGGTTTCGTTAAACTCAAAATGTTTGGTATCTAATCCATTATAAACAGTAGCTATATAGTTTAATTCAGCACTCCGGTCGGCATTGCTGATGGATACATAGTTACCAGTTGAATTATATTTCTTATAAACCGGGATTATTTTTGGAGATGAAAAGCCATGTATGGTAGTTATAACCGGGGTTTTTATCAGGCCGGAATAAGTAAGCGGCAAAAAGTCGAAGTTATTATGAATGATATCAAACTGAGCAGCTTTTTCCATCAGGTTACTGATGTGCAGGCACTCTAAAACTTTGGCATCCTGTGTACGGTCTTCTTCATAACCGCTATCACAAATTGAATAAAGTTTTCCGGTGGTTACCGAATCGCCGGTAGCAAACAAGCTAACTTCAATGCCGAGCTTTACAAGGCCTTCCGCAATATTTGATGCAATTTGTTCCCAGGGCCCATAATGCCTGGGCGGTGTGCGCCAGGCTACCGGAGCTAATACAGCTACTCTCATTAAAATGATAAAGCATGCTGGCCAATCTTATTATACTCGTATTCCAGTTCAAATGCTTTTAAAACTGTTAAATGCGAGATCAAATAAGCAAGTGTACTTTCTGCACCCTGGTTGCGGTTTATCCCGGTAGGCAATAAGCCATCACAACAACCCTTGGTTTCGTGATCATAAAGCGGCGCCCTTAGTGTGTTTTCGCCAAGGAACCATTTATAACTTAAAAACATTTTTTCGATATACTGCGGTTTGCGGAATATAGTGTAAGCCTGGAAATGCATCAGTACCATGGCCATTGTTTCAATAGCCTGCTGATCAAATGCAGGGAACGAGCCGCCTTTATAATACCAGCCATCATTTCCGACAGGGCTTAAATAACCATTTGACAGGGTAAGCTTATCTAAAAATGCCATTGTCTTTAAGGCAATCTGTTTTACATTTTCATTTCCTGTGATCTCGCATGAGTGTAATAGTGCCAGCGGCAGAATTGCATTATCGTAGGTCATCTTTTCTTCAAACCATTGCCAGTTTTCCGATTGATGATATTCATAAGCGTCAATTAATGGCTGCGTAAGATTTACCATTTCATTAATCATGCCATCATCACCGGGAACTGCTTTTAAATATAAGCTGATACCTATAATAGTATTAGCCATTCCTCTTAAATGAGTTAGCGATTTAAAGTGAGGAAACGACCTGTGAAATATTTCCATGGCAAATTCCCTGTAGGAATTGTTTGCCGAGCAACCTATTAAATAGCCCAACGCCCAAATGGTACGGCCAAATGAATCTTCGGACCCAATCTCATCCAAATACTGACGGTTAAAGCTCAGAAAATTACGAAAGTTGCCATCTTCCGTTTGCATATAGTGTATGTAGCTGAGGTAGATTGGCAAAAGTTCAAAAGCTTCTTTGCTTTTACTGCGCTGGTAAGCCATTAAAGCCATTATCAACGCTCTTGCATTATCATCAAGGCAGTAGCCTTCTTTTAGATTTGGAATGCCGTATTTAGCATGCTGAACTATGCCGGTGTCATCAGTTAAACGCAGCACATGGGTTAAATTAAATTTGGGCATTATTTCAGGATCAACAATGCTGTTCTTTAATATCTTTTCACTAAAATCATGTAAAGAAGTAGCTTCCTGCGCAGCTTTAATATATTCAGCTCCTATAACCGGCCACCTTAAATGAAGGCCATAATCATAAGCATTTTGTTTTAACTCCTTAAGTACCCGCTCTTGATCTAACAGTTCGATCACATTGTCGGCCAATACATCCGCATTTTTAAAGTCGAACAACCGGCCTCTATTATTAGCTAAAAGCTCAGTTGCATGCCAGTAGGGTGTAGATACAACTGCTGCTCCTGCGCCTACTGCATAGGATAGCGTCCCACTGGTTATTTGTGCCTCGTTTAAATACGGCGTGACATAAATATCGGCTGCCGCGAGGTAATTAACTAATTCTTCCTCCGAGACAAATTTGTTAATAAAGCTAAGGTGTTTAGATACATTTAGCTGGGCAGCCAGGGTTTTCAAGTGGTCACGATATTCCTCGCCTGAGTTTTTTATTACCCCCGGATGCGTATTCCCTAACACCACATACATAACATCCGGATGGTTCTCTACTATTTTAGGTAGCGCTTTTACTACCGTTTCAAGGCCTTTGTTACGGCTTATTAACCCGAATGTTAATAATACACGATGATTTTTAAACTGCGTTAAGTTTTTTACAGGATTATCAGCTAAGGCTTCGACATCCGGCACGCCGTGTTCAATTATTTGTATCTTATCAGCAGGTATGTCATATATGGTAGTTAAAAACTCCAGGGCACGCTTGCTCATCACAATTATTTTTGATGATTGTTCTGCTATTTCGCGGATAATGATACGCTGAACATAACTGGGATCTTTTAAAATAGTATGTAAAATAGATATCAACGGTTTTTCAAGACGATTAAGCAGGGGCAATATATAGATGCCGCTTTCGCCTCCATATATGCCAAACTCATGCTCCATAATACAAACATCGGCGTCGCTGGTATTAATGTAATTAGCAGCGCGTATATAATCTTTCTGATGATTTTGTCTTATAACGTATTTTACTTCTGGTGGATATTCATATTCAGTAATATTTTCACAATCATTTAAAGCTACAACAAAGCCACCATGTGATAAAGAATCTCTATCCGGAAAATTTGCGTTTATAGCACGCACCAAACTCTGGTTAAAGGTTGCGATTCCGCATTCGCGCGGGGGATATGTTGATATATATGCTATTTTCATAAATAATGACAGGTGTTTCTTTATTAACGCGATAGTTAATCAATTGTTTAAACTGTGACTTAAAAAAAGTGCACTCATGGCCAAATAAAGCCTGTTTACAATGGGATAAGCGCAATTCTATTGGTATTCCTGATAGTTGTCATAAACTATACCAATTTATACAAAATTTGATTAGAATGAAAATTACGGGCTGAACTGGAAGGTGCTGCGGGTTTTGCTATGTGGCAAATAGCCGCTTAGCAATAATAGTTTATCGCCTCTAAAATAACTTTGCAGGCATTTTTAATTTCATTTTGTGTGATGATGAGCGGAGGGGCTATACGCATTGCATTGCTGCAATGCAAAAACCAATCGGTTATTACACCATTTTCGATACAACGGTCAATTACTTTTTTATTGAATTCAAAGCTTTCCATTTCAACAGCGAGCATCAATCCTTTGCCGCGTATTTCTTTAATTGCCGGATGCACTAATAATTGTCTGAATAATGCTTCTTTCCCGGCAACCGTTTCAGGAAGTTTTTCATTCAGCAGCACTTCGAGTGCGGCCAAGCCTGCCGCACAACACACCGGATGACCGCCAAAAGTAGTGATATGCCCAAGGATTGGATTTTCTTTAATGGCAGACATTATAGTATTTGAGGCGATAAAAGCACCCACAGGCATTCCGCCTCCAAGTGCTTTTGCCAATAACAGTATATCGGGTACAACACCATAGTGCTCAAAAGCAAATAATTTGCCTGTACGACCAAAAGCTGCTTGTATCTCGTCTAATATCAGCAGTGTACCGGTTTCATTGCAGCGTGTACGCAACGCCTGCATATAAGCAACATCCGCAACCCTTATCCCGGCTTCGCCTTGTATGGTTTCAACAATTACACAGGCTGTTTCATTGTTTATTTTTTCCAGGTCGCCGATTTTATTAAAGCTGATGAAATTTATCCCCGGCAACAAGGGACGATAGGCCTGTTTAAATTCTTCATTGCCCATTACACTTAAAGCACCATGCGTGCTGCCGTGATAGGAGTTATGGAAGGCAATGATCTGCTGCCTTCCGGTAAAACGTTTGGCTAATTTTAGCGCACCTTCCACCGCTTCGGCGCCCGAATTTGTAAAATAAACAGATTGTAAGGTTGATGGGAGTAAAGAAATCAATTTTTCGGCAAAACGTACCTGGGGAGTTTGCACATACTCGCCATAAACCATCAAGTGCATATATTTATCTACTTGCTCCTTTATGGCATTAACTACATAAGGATTGCTGTGCCCCAGGTTACTTACTCCTATACCCGAAATCAGGTCCATATAACCTTTGTCCTGCTTATTGTACATATATATTCCTTCGGCGCGTTCAAATTCAAGCAATAATGGGAAATTGGTTGTTTGTGCATTGTTGGCTAAAAACAGCTGGCGGAGCGTGGGCATAGTGTGGTATTGAAGTCGGATCAGGCTTATATGCTGATTCAATTGATATTTACAAAATTAAAACTTATTAAGCGTATGCTGTTATTCCTATTGAATAATAATCGTTTTTAAATTGCTATTTAATTCTCTTACTGAATTGCGGTAGTTATTAAAAGATGCGATTATTTTTTTATGTTTGTTAGCATAAAAATCTACCTTAATAATATGGGGAAAAGGGTACTATTAGTAATAGCATTATCAGTAGGGTTTGCATTGGGCGGTTTTGCCCAGTCTTCATCGATTGGAAATTTTAATTTGGGTGTTTACGGCGCATTACCGTTTAAAAGCATGAATCAAATATTTGATGCAGGTATTGGCGGCTCGCTTAAATATGAATATCATTTGAAGAAGGTTCATTTTATTAAAAGACTGGACCTAACCTTAGAGGCCGGCTACGAAACCTTTGCTGCAAAAGTGCCGCTTCAAAGTGTGGAGGTGAAATCAACTTATGGTTATGTTCCTGTAAAAATCGGCGCGAAATTTTATATTTTAGGCAGGCTATATGCCGAAATGCAGACCGGAGTTGCCTATTATGCTATGCACGGCGGCGGAAGTGCCTCTGATTATTCTCCAGGTATAGGTTATTCTTTTAATACAGGTTTTGAGATTGGTGTGCGTTATGAAGAATGGAAGCAATATCCGGAAAATCATATCCCCGGACAGTTCGGGCAATCAGGGCCATTTATCAAACCCTCAAATTTCAGCCAGTTGGCCTTACGGTTTGCAGAAAGATTTTAACGCTATTGAAATTTAAATTGCCAAAACGTTTTTATTTCTCAAGCGTTAGCTTACCGAATTATTATAATTGCCATATAATAATAGTACATCGGCGCGTTGGCTTTAGTATTTTAATGTCGTAATTTCGGCCTGTATTACTCAATTAAAAAAGTGCTTAGCATTCTAAAAAAAGAAATAACTTCTTATCTCAGCTCCCTGGTAGCCTATGTTACTATTGGCGTATTTTTATTGGTATTAGGGTTGTTTTTATGGGTTTTTCCTGAGTCAAGTATATTGGATTACGGCTATGCCGGGTTAGACAGTCTTTTTAATACCGCGCCATATCTTTTCATGTTCCTGATACCTGCAATTACCATGCGCTCTTTAGCCGAGGAACGTAAAGAAGGTACCTTTGAACTGTTGCTTACCCGCCCCCTTGCCGATTGGCAAATTATTTTGGGAAAATACCTGGCTTGTCTTTTTATCGTATTTTTTGCGCTGGTGCCTACGCTGGTATATTATTATTCTGTTTATGTACTGGGCACACCGCAGGGTAATATTGATACCGGCGGAGTAATAGGCTCCTATATTGGTTTGTTTTTGTTGGGGGCAGGCTTTGCTGCTATTGGTTTATTTGCATCGTCCATAAGTAAAAATCAGATCATTGCTTTTACTATAGCGGTATTTCTTTGTTTCTTTTTTTACAGTGGCTTTGATTCTCTAAGCCGGTTATTGTCTTTACAGGAACTTAATCTGCAAAACCTTGGCATTACAGAACATTACGAGTCTGTGAGCCGCGGTGTGCTGGATACCCGCGATCTTGCATACTTTATTATATTGACCGGTGTGTTCCTTTGTTTAACATTATTTGTATTGTTACGGCAAAGGCAAAAAAGTGTCAAGGGAAAAGACGCCATATTTTGTGTATCTACCCTTGGAGTATTGGTTTTTTTGGGTATTATTTCCGGGATAACATTTACCCGTTTTGATTTCACCAAAGAAAAACGTTTTACCATCTCTGCAATAAGCAGACACGTAATGGACAGTCTTAAAGCACCGGTTAATATCACTGTTTATTTAAAGGGTGATAATTTCCCGGCGGGTATGAAAAGGCTGCAGCGGGCAACCCGCGATATGCTTAGCGACCTGCAAGCTTATAGTCATAGTAAACTGCAATTTGATTTTGTTGATCCTGTTGCTAATATTAAGGGTTTACCGGATGAGGCACAAAAGAAAGTATACGACTCATTGGAAGCTAAAGGGATCATCGGGCAAAATCAAACTGTGAAAACTGATAATGGGGTTTCTGAAATGCTGATATTTCCGGAGGCGCTGATAAAATTTAAAGGAAAAGAAATTGCGGTTAATCTTTTACAAACACGCATAGGCTTGTCAGATGAAGACGTTTTAAATAATTCTATTCAAAACCTTGAATACGCTTTTTCATCAGCCATAAAAAAAATAACCAGCGGCGGCAAACCTATCATCGCTTTTACCGAAGGCCACCATGAGTTGACGGATCTGCAATTAAATGATGCCATGAAATCATTGTCAGACGGGTATGATGTAGGCAGGATAAACCTTAAGGAGATACCATTTAGCCTGTTAATGAAAATCAGGTTACTTGTTATACCAAAACCAGACAGTGCATTTACAGAAACGGAGAAATTTAAAATTGACCAGTATATAATGCGCGGCGGAAAGGTGTTGTGGGCAATTGACCAGGTGAATGCCGAGTTGGATAGTTTACGAGGGCATGGCGGTGAGCAAATGTCTTTTCCTAAACAGCTTGATCTTGATGACCAGTTATTTACCTATGGTATCCGTATAAATTATGATCTTATAGCTGATATGAGATGTGCGCAGATACCTATTAATACCGGAAACGTAGGCGGGCAGGCACAAATACAAATGTTGCCGTGGTTGTATTATCCCATTTTTATTTCGATGTCGAAAAACCCGATAGTAAAAAACCTGGATGGCATACGAAGCGAATTTGCAAGTACAATTGATACGCTCGCCGTTAAAAATGTTAAAAAAACGATATTGCTTACCTCATCGCCGTATAATAAAAAACTAACTGCGCCACATATTATATCGCTGCAGGCGCTTGAGCAGGAGCCTAATCCAAAAGAGTTTCAGAATGCCCCTAAAACAGTTGCCGTATTATTGGAAGGGAAATTTAAATCTGATTTCCTTAACCGCCCTATGCCCGAAGGATTGAAAGAAAATATTCCCATTTTGCCGCAGAGCGTTGCAACCAAAATGATTGTGATAAGTGACGGGGATGTATTTAAAAACCAGGTAGGGGCCGATGGATCACCATATCCGCTTGGCTATGACCATTACATGCGGCAGAATTTTGGTAACAAAAACCTCTTATTAAATATAGCCGATTATATGACAGACGATTCGGGTTTAATAGCATTACGTACCAAGGAGGTGCAGATCAGGCTGCTTAACCGCCCGCGTATCCGCATTGAAAAGCTATATTGGCAATTGATTAATAACATTGTTCCTTTGGCGTTATTGTTAATATTTGCTATTTTTCAACATTATATCCGCAAGCGGAAGTATGCACATTAAATTTTATACTTTTGATTGATTAATTCTAACTATATGAGATTTATTGTTTCTACATCAACATTACTCAAGCAACTACAGGCTGTTAGCGGCGCATTGAGCAATAGCACCGTATTGCCCATACTG
>JAQBOU010000121.1 GCA_028287865.1 Mucilaginibacter sp.
GTAAACCACACTAATTTGCTAATTTATAAATTTAATCCCTTGATACGTTTTTGATTAACGAAAAGTTATAAAACAACAAAGGAGGCATAAGCCCCCTTGTTGTTTTATAAGTAGCAGTTTATTACTTAGTGTCAAAAGCGTACGCAACACGCAAGCCCAAAAAGTTAACATTACTGTTTGCAACTGTGCTTGTGAATTTGGAAGATGCTTCATATCTAACTCCGGCATCAATAAAGCTTTTGCCGCCTAATGGGAACTGAACGCCTATTTGAGGTGCGTAAACAAAAGCTGCCGCATTGGTATAACCCACAGTAGATTTGTTTAATGCAAAGGCTGCACCTGCTTCTCCCTGAACGTAAAAGTTGCTTATCGGGAAGTATTTTAAACCGGCTTTTACAGGTAATAACTCAATGTTCGGCGCTTTGATACCGGTATTATAAGCATTGTCTTTACCAAAAATGTTGTTATAACCTGCGTTAACAGTAACAAATAATGTTTTTGTTACAATAGGGATGTCCGCTTGTACCGACCCGCCTAAATTCCAATTATAAGCATTTGATAAATTACCTGTAGGGATGCCTGCATCAACGCCAACACTTAAAATTACACCATTTGAGGAGGTGGTAGATTTGGTAGCAGTTGTAGCTGTTTGTGCTTTTACGCCCAATGTCAATCCGGCAAAAGCTAAAATTAAAGCTGAAATTTTTAATGTACTTTTCATGATTTTGTGTATTAAGTTGTTATGTGTGTTTAAACACGGAACAAAGTAACAACACAAAACATATATGTTTTTTCATCCTATTGTCACGATTATTCAATCGATTGATTAACAATAAGATAGTTTTTGACCAAATAACATCAATGGTCAGGGCAGTGTAATAATTGTGTTAATGCCTTTAAAGTCGGGTATTCGCTATTGAAGAAATGCCGAAATTCCCTCTTTGAGATCTTTGGTCTGGAAGCATTTTGAGAATTCTTCTATCTCCACATCAAAGCCGTTAACGCCGTCTTTCAACCCGGAATTGACGGCTGTTATTGCAGCTGCTATGGCCAGTGGGGCACGTAATAATATCTTATTTAAAATTTCTTCGGCCTTGGTCATTAAACTTTCCTGGCTTACCACATGATTGACCAGCCCATATTGATGCGCTTCTGCGGCTGTTATCATATCGGCAGTCATTATCATTTCCATGGCTCTGCCCTTGCCTATCAATTGGGTTAGACGCTGTGTGCCGCCATATCCCGGTATCAGCCCTAAAGTAACCTCTGGTAAACCCATTTTGGCGGTTTCTGCAGCAACGCGGATATGGCAGGCCATGGCCAGTTCCAATCCTCCGCCCAGGGCAAAACCATTTATGGCAGCAATAACAGGCTTGCTGCCATTTTCTATCATATCGAAAACCGTTGTTTGTCCGTTACGGGCAAGGTCAGCGCCGCCTTCTCCGTCCAGTTCCGCAAATTCAGCAATGTCGGCACCGGCAACAAAAGCTTTTTGCCCGGCTCCTGTTATAATAATACCGCCGACATTCAGATCATTAAAAGCCGCGTAGAAAGCAGTATGCAATTCGGCTATGGTAATTTTATTTAGAGCATTCAGCTTGCTTTCGCGGTTAATGATAATATATTGGATACGGCCCTTATGCTCGATCAGTAAATTTTGAAATTCCATGGCAACAGGTTTTTAGAAATTCCGGTGCTGGTGCACCCAATCGGTTATATAGTTAATAATATCCCTGGTATGAGTACCTGGAGGAAAAAGCTCACCTACTCCCAGCTTTTTTAACGCCTGCATATCGTCCTGCGGAATAATGCCACCACCGGTAACCAGCACGTCGTCCATGCCTTTTTCTTTTATCAGGTTTATGATCTTCGGAAAAACCGTCATGTGTGCCCCGGAGAGGATAGAAATTCCAATTGCATCCACATCCTCCTGCAAGGCGGTATTCACCACCATTTCCGGCGTTTGCCGCAGCCCGGTATAAATCACCTCCATACCCGCATCACGCAAAGAGGTAGCAATGATACGAGCTCCGCGGTCATGCCCGTCGAGGCCAACCTTGGCAACTAAAACACGTATAGGGCGGTTAAAGGTATTGCTCATAATTTATTCAAAGCTATTATAAACTACACGAAATTTCACATTTGTTACGCATTAATTCACACTATTGCACACATACTCTTACTTTTGCCAATTGTTAATAACATTATGAGCGAAGAAAAGTCATTAAATTTTTTAGAAGAGATAGTTGAAGAAGATATAGCCACCGGAAAGAACCGAGGCAGGGTGCTAACCCGTTTCCCGCCCGAGCCCAACGGCTACCTGCATATCGGCCACGCCAAATCTATTTGCTTAAACTTTGGATTGGCGCTAAAATATGGTGGAAAAACCAATCTTCGCTTTGATGATACCAACCCGAGCAAAGAAGAAACTGAATATGTAGATAGCATTAAGGCCGATGTAAAATGGCTGGGCTTTGACTGGGCAAATGAGCTGTATGCATCAGATTATTTTGACCAGCTTTATGAATTTGCCGTTACTTTGATAAAAAAAGGCCTGGCTTATGTGGATGACAGTACAGCCGAGGAAATAGCAGCCCAGAAAGGTACGCCCACAGAACCCGGAACCCCCAACCAATACCGTAGCCGAAGTGTGGAAGAAAATCTGGGGTTATTTGCTGATATGAAAGCCGGTAAATACCCTGATGGCGCCAAAGTATTGCGGGCAAAGGTTGATCTTGCTGCTCCAAACATGCACCTGCGCGATCCTTTGATGTACCGTATTAAGCACACACACCATCACCGTACGGGCGACAAATGGTGCATCTACCCGATGTATGATTTTGCGCACGGACAGTCGGATGCTATTGAGGAGATCACACACTCTATTTGTACGCTGGAGTTTATTCCGCATCGCGACCTGTATAACTGGTTTATTGAACAACTGGAAATATTCCCTTCCAAACAATATGAATTTGCGCGTTTAAATCTCAACTATACCGTTATGAGCAAGCGCAAGCTGCTGCAGCTGGTAGAAGAGAAATATGTAGAAGACTGGGATGATCCGCGCATGCCCACCATCAGCGGATTGCGCAGAAGAGGTTATACCCCGGCTTCCATCCGTGATTTTTGCGACCGTATAGGCGTGGCCAAACGCGAGAACATGATAGATGTAAGCCTGCTGGAATTCTGCATCCGCGAGGACCTCAATAAAACTGCATGGCGCCGCATGGCAGTGCTCGATCCGATAAAGATGATCATTACTAATTACCCCGAAGGTCAGACGGAAACTATGTTCAGCGAAAACAACCCGGAGGTTGAGGGTGGCGAGGGCGGCAGGGAACTCCCCTTTAGTAATGAATTATGGATAGAGCGCGAAGACTTTATGGAAGAACCGCCCAAGAAATTCTTCCGGCTGGGCGTAGGGCTAATGGCAAGGCTTAAAAGTGCCTACATTGTAAAGTGCGACAGCTTTGTGAAAGATGCAGATGGCAATGTAACCGAGATCTATTGTACGCATATCCCCGAATCAAAATCGGGTAATGATACCAGCGGGATCCATGTAAAAGGCACCATACATTGGATAAGTGTGCCTCATGCAAAAACCGCTGAAGTACGCCTGTACGACCGCCTGTTCCAGGTTGAAAATCCCTCAAATGAGGATGGCGATTTTAAAGAATATTTAAACCCGAACAGTTTGCAGATCATACCCAAAGCTTATATCGAGGCTGATCTGGCGGATGCCATATCCGGCAAAGGCTATCAGTTTATCCGCAAAGGATATTTTACGCTGGACAAGCATTCTACTGCCGAAAAGCTGGTTTTTAACAGAACGGTAACTTTGAAGGATGGGTGGGTGAAGAAAGGATAAAGGCGAAAGGTAAAAGGAGCTTCATTTATAGGCTGCCTTTTACCCTTAACTCTTTTTGTTCTACCTTTTAGCTTTAACCTTTTGCCTTTTACCTCCTCCTAATACTTCTGGTACACATTATACAGCACATTCAAATCCAGCTGGGTTAATTGCGGACTTACGTCTGTTTGTACAAAGTGGCGTTTAAAGGCTACTATGGCGGCTTTTATGTCGGCAGTGTCATAGCCGATGAGTTTGAGGGCGATGGTGTAATCAAAACCTTCGGGAGCCAGCTCGAGCACATCGTCGCTCCAGTAGCCGAAGCCATGCCGGGCAAGCTTATGCCAGGGAAAAAGCGGTCCTGGATCAGGCTTGCGTTTGGGGGCAAAATCCTGATGACCAATAAAATTTGCCTGCGGAATATTATAATTCTTTTTTAGCTGGGCCAGCAGCGCCAGCAAGCTGTTGATCTGCGCATCTGTAAATGGCTCGCTGCCATTATTATCAATCTCTATCCCCAGCGAGCAGCTGTTCATATCCGTAACGCTGCCCCATTTACCCAGGCCTGCATGATTGGCCCGCAGGTAATCATTCACCATGTGAAACACCTTGCCATTTTTGGCAATTACATAATGCGCACTCACCTGCGTAATGGCAATGGTAAAAGTATGCAAGGTTTGCTGTATCGAATCCTGCGCGGTAAAATGGATGATCACATAATTAGCCTTGCGGATGCCAAAATTCACGGTACCTACCCAGTCTGAAGGGATTTGCCTGCCGGTACTGTCGGTTAATGAATCGGGGAGTTGTTTTTGGATCTGGGCGACAAAGCCCTTTGTTTTATCCTTATATACCTTATTGGTAAGCGCATATGGCCCCTTAGGCGAGCATGACGCCAGTACAATAATGCAGAGTAACAGGTACAGGTAATAATTCTTCATAGTATGGTAAAGCTAATTTACGTGATTATTTTGGATGTCGGATGCCCGGTTTCGGATTTTTTGAACATTGGGAGATTATTTAACCTTTTTTAACGCGGTGAGGGTGGTGGCGGATAGTGAAAGTTATCCACGCCATCCATTTTATCCACCTGGGAAACACGGGCGTTCCCGGTATGATACGCTGCTTTTGCAAACAAACTTCCATAAACAACAAATCCCCGGCAAAACCAGGGATTTGTTGTTTAATTGCTCCAAAAACTATTTTCCGGAAGTGCCTACAGTTGTGGTGGTATATTTATTATCCAGCGTTATATAGTCTGTTAATATTTGACCGGCTTCGCGTTTTAAAAAGTCAAGATCCTCGTTCCGTGGTTTAGCCTGGCCCTTTTTCAATGCGGGTAAACCCATTGCTACCCTGCGTTCATTCTCAGTCTCAAAAGATTTTTTCTCATCGGCATCACGCTGCTCTTTTAATTTTTTCTCATTTAGCGTAATGCTTTTTTCGTTTTCATGCTTTTTAAACTCTTCGATGTCCTGCATCAGGTATTTATAGCTTACACTGGTTTCCATGCGCTGATCATGCAATTTTTTTAACTGCGGTATCACTGCCTTAAAATCGCCCACCTTTGTGTAGTTGGTTTTTGCTATTACGTCAAACGGCATGGCTGACGGTTCGGTATCCTCACCATATTTGTCAAGGGGAATAACGGAAGGGAACTGGATATCAGGCATAACACCTTTGTGCTGGGTTGAATTACCGGTGATACGGTAGAATTTAGCTATGGTTAAATTAAGCTGCCCGAAAACGCTTTGGCTGCCGGTGGTGGTTGTTTTGGTTTTTTTGGTCAATGCAGCTATCCGTTCTGTAAGGGATGGATTAATAACCCTGTCCAGATCAATAGCATTTTGTACAGAACCTTTTCCATAAGTTTGCGTACCGAAAATTAAACCACGGCCATAATCCTGTATCGCTCCGGAGAATATCTCTGTAGCCGAAGCACTGAAACGATCAACCAGGATAGCCAGCGGGCCGGTATAAGCTATTGATGGATCTTCATCTTTATCAACCTCCACCTGGTCTTCCGAATTTCTAACCTGCACTACCGGGCCTGTTTTGATAAACAGTCCTGTTAGGTCTACCGCTTCCAGCAATGAGCCGCCGCCATTTTGACGAAGATCCATCACAATGCCATCAACACCTTCCTGTTTTAAAGAGTCAAGGATCAGCTTAACATCATGCGTGGTGCTTTTATAATTTGGATTACCTGATTTATAATCATTAAAATCAATGTAAAAAGCCGGAACAGAAATAATTCCTATCTTCACAGTTTTACCATTGTTGTTATAGGTACGGATTTCTTTTTTCGCCGATTCGTCTTTTAAAATGATCTTTTCACGTACCATTTCAACTACCTTTGGCTTACTGCTTACGCTGCTGCCCTTCGGCAACATTTCCAGTCTTACTATCGTGCCTTTCGTGCCCCTGATCAGTGCAATGGCATTTTCAATACGCCAGCCGATAATGTTCTGAAATTCGCCTCCTGTGCCCTGCGCTACTCCAATAATGCGGTCGTCAATGTTTATCTGCTTGCTTTTATCTGCAGGACCACCCGGAATAATGCCTTTAATAGTTATAAACTCATTTTCATTAAGCAGGGAAGCTCCGATACCTTCCAGCTGCCTTGACATATCGATATTAAAATTCGCCGCGTTAGCCGGATTAAAGTAATTGGTATGCGGATCTATCGCATTGGTAAATGCATCCATAAACGCCTGGAAAACATCCTGGTTATTTAACTTGTTAGCCTGCGTTAACAGATTATCATACCGCTTTTTTAAAGTTTCCTTGTTCTTAGCCATGTCGGCGCTGGCTAACTTCAGGTTAAGCAGGTCGTATTTTACCCGCAGATGCCAAATATTATCCATTTCACTTTGTGAAGCTACCCATGGCAGGCTTGACCGGTCATAGGTAAACGTTTCGTTCTTATTAAAATCAAAATCGTCATTTAAATGAGCCAGCGAGTACTGGATATGTTCGATATATCTTTTCTGGTAAACATTAAAAATATAAAAAACATCGTTCAGGTTGCCTTCTTTCACATCATCATCCAAAACTGTTTTATATTTATCAAAGTCCTGAACATCAGAAGCCAGCAAATAATTATGGCTCTCATCCAGCATTTTAATATACCGGTTATAAATTACAGTAGAAACCGAATCATTAAGCGGAACCTTCTTGTAGTTATTATTGGAGATCAGCTGGGCAACAACCTTACACACAATACTTTGCTGTTCGTCCGGCTGAATATCATTCGATCCCGCAACCTTTATAACGTGTTTTGGTGCAGCTTTACACGCTAGTGCGGCTCCTATCAGCAGCACTAAATACAATTTTTTCAACATATCTTTTACAGTCTTTAAGTCGGGAATTTTATAAAACATCAATACTTGTGCCTAATTTCAGTTTGCTAATGTATATAAAAAAGAGACAGTTGAAATGCTGTCTCTTTTATGAATAACAATATTACAATAATGTTTCATTTGTTTTACAAAACCCTCAGCTATTTACTATTTTGTTACAATTCTAAACGATGCAACCTTGTATCAATAACGTAAAAAGTGTTCAGTTCTTATTCAGCCTTTACGGTATTTAACGGCGCCTCTGCATACCGTACCTCTACTTTTTGCATATTCAGTTGATTTTGCTTTAGATAAAGCAGTTTTTTATCGGTAAGGGACACATCATCTTTAAACCCTCTTATACTTGCCAGCTCATGCGCTTCAGTAAGATCCTGCCGTGCCTGGATATAATCGCCAAGACCGCTTTTTATAGTAGCCAGGTCAATTAAATTAGCAATGGTATGCTTATCGTCATTTTCATCGCGCGAAATAGAATTACTTTGCAATAAAAACCATTTTGCCTCTGCATACCTGTTTTGTTGAATATACATGCGGGCCAGTTCACTAAAATTGTAGCTGGCATCATTGTAAACCCTGAACCTCATATTATGTTTAGCGGTCTTCATTACTTCCGTTTCTATAACCTCTAAACTATACTCACTTCGCGCTAACAGCTCAGGGATAACAGCATTTTTATTAACAGGGGCTTTTGGAAACCGGGCCAGGGCATGGTTAGCCGGTGGTTCAATAGCTTCAGGACGTACCTGTTTTTTAGCGGTGAGGTCCTTTAATTTAAGATCAACGCGGTACCATTGCGCAGATGCTGTAAAACATATGGTGCTTAAGAGAATAAGAAGAAAAATCCTCATTTAGTCTTTTCTGAGTTTAAATTAATTAATATGCAAAAATAGCAATATTTCGGTTAATAACGGATGTTTAAAAAATAACGTATAGCACAATTATTTTGCGGCTTAAAAATATAGAAATAATTCCGTTAATTCAAAATCAGGCGGTAGCGTCACTAGGGCAGACGCATCATTACCTAAACGGTTTTTTAACGGTGGGTTTAAGACAAAAGTTGTGTCGTCTGCACGGAAACCGCGTTTAAGATACTAAGCGTATAAATTTAGGCTAAAGCCGTGTAGTCGCTTCGATTTTAACCGTTGGCTGAAGCCAAACGGCAATGAATGCAAGCAATCAAATATCTAAATTCAGGTCCGTGC
>JAQBOU010000124.1 GCA_028287865.1 Mucilaginibacter sp.
TCGTCCATCATCAAAGTAATTGGTGTTGGCGGCGGTGGGGGTAACGCAGTTAACCACATGTACAGGCAGGGAATTACCGGTGTGGATTTTATTATTTGCAATACTGATGCCCAGGCGCTTGAGTTAAGTCCTATTCCAAACAAGGTGCAATTAGGCGCAAGCCTGACCGAAGGAATGGGTGCAGGATCAATACCCGAAGTTGGAAAAAACTCGGCTATTGAAAATATCGATGATATTAAGCAGATGCTCGGCACAAATACCAAAATGTTATTTATAACTGCTGGTATGGGTGGTGGAACCGGAACCGGTGCAAGCCCTATAATAGCCAAAGCCGCAAGAGAACTGGATATATTAACAGTTGGAATTATCACTACCCCATTTGCATTTGAGGGCAAGCGCCGTAAAATGCAGGCTGATGCGGGGATGGAAGAGCTGAAAAAATATGTCGATTCGTTTTTAGTAATTTCAAACGACCGGTTGCGCCAGATATTCGGTAACCTTACTTTGGGCTCTGCATTTGCACAAGCTGATAATATTTTAACCACTGCTGCAAAAGGTATCGCCGAAATTATTACACTTCCAGGTTATATAAACGTTGACTTTAAGGATGTGCGTACCGTGATGAAAGACAGTGGCGTATCCATCATGGGGAGCTCATCTGCCGACGGCGAAAATCGTGCTCTAAAGGCAGTTGAAGGTGCCTTATCTTCCCCATTATTAAAAGATAATGAGATTGAGGGTGCAAGATATATTCTTTTAAATATTAGTTCGGGTGATAAAGAAGTCACTATGGACGAAGTAAGTGTTATTACCGATTACATACAGGAAGAAGCAGGTCTTGCAGCTGACTTAATATGGGGTAATTGCATTGATGAAAACCTTGGAGATAAATTATCAGTAACTATTATAGCAACCGGCTTTCAAACGAAAGACGAGCGTGAGATGGATAAGAGCAAACAGAAAATTGTTTCCATGCTGATTCCGGATAACGCGCCGTTAGTTAAACCGGTAAACGAATTTATTAACCCCGTTAAGGCTAATGCAACGGCAGAGCCTTATATGAAACAGAAGGAGGAGCCTAAACAAACCGGTCTGTTTGACCTTTTTGGTGCAGGTACTGAATCTTCATCGGTTATAAAGCATAACCTGTTAGACGAGCAAATGGTTAATGAAGCAGAGACAAGTGACATGCCTGAAATGACCTTTAAGGTTGTTGAACCGGTTGTGAGCTTTGAAATGCCTAAAGCAGAGCCGCAAAATTTTGCGCCTGCTGAACCGGTAAAAGAGCCCGAAGTTATACCGGGTGCCGATGATCATAAAACGGACGAATCTATTGAGGAGCAATTACGCAAATCGCGTGAGCGTATTATGCGTTTAAAAGATCTGAGCATGAAATTGAGGAATGGCGGTTTGCAGGAGCTTGAAAACGTGCCAGCCTATAAACGTAAAGAAATTTCGCTGCAGCAAACACCCGCATCAGACGAAAGTCAAATATCAAGATTTTCATTACTTCCTGATAATGAGGGTAATACCGAAATAAGAAGTAACAATTCCTTTCTGCATGATAATGTGGATTAAAAATAGTGATTAGTGGCCGGAGATTAGCGATTAGATTAATACAGTTAAATTTTAATTTACTCGCTAATCTCTACCTTTACTCGCTAATCTCTCCTTTATAGCCTATTATAAAAAGTAATAACGGTTGTTTGTGCATCTTTTAAAGCTATATTTGTAAGTTTAAATTAATAGGCTATCATTTTGGATTTATTTGAGAAAATATCGAAAAGCATGGGTGGCCCACTGGGTCAGCACCAAAAGTGGTCACATGGATATTTTTCATTCCCCAAGCTGGAAGGAGAAATTGGTCCGCACATGCAATTTAACGGCAAAGAACATTTGGTTTGGAGCCTTAATAACTACCTGGGTTTAGCAAACCATCCTGAGGTGCGCGAGGCAGATGCCAAAGCGGCAGCCGATTACGGCATGGCCTACCCTATGGGTGCCCGTATGATGTCGGGAAATTCTATACATCATGAAGAACTGGAAAATAACCTGGCTCAATTTGTTGGTAAAGAGGATGCCTTTGTATTAAATTATGGTTACCAGGGCATGCTATCGATCATTGATTCGTTGGTTGACCGTAATGATGTAATTGTGTATGATGCTGAATCGCATGCCTGTATTATAGACGGTTTAAGGCTGCATATGGGTAAGCGTTTCGTTTACCAGCATAATGACCTTGAAAGCTGTGAAAAACAATTGGAACGCGCAACGCGCCTTGCCGGACAAACCGGCGGTGGTATATTGCTCATTACCGAAGGTGTTTTTGGAATGTCCGGAGCACAAGGGAAGTTGAAGGAAATAATTGCACTAAAAGATAAATTCAATTTCCGCATGCTGGTGGATGATGCACATGGCTTTGGAACCATGGGTAAAACAGGCGCCGGTACGCACGAAGCGCAGGATTGTATTGACGGAGTGGATGTTTACTTTGCAACCTTTGCTAAATCAATGGCGGGGATAGGCGGCTTTGTTGCCGGCAGCAAAGAAGTTGTTGATTACCTGCGTTACAATATGCGCTCGCAGATATTTGCTAAAGCGCTGCCTATGCCAATGGTAATAGGTTTAAAAAAACGTTTTGAGCTGTTGAAATCTAAACCGGAATTGCGTGAACAGCTTTGGGAAATAGCTACAGCATTACAAAATGGATTAAAAGAGCGCGGTTTTAACCTGGGTGTTACAAATACCATGGTTACCCCTGTGTTTTTGGAAGGAGACTTATACGAAGCAACCGCCCTTACACGCGATCTGCGTGAAAACTATGGTATATTTTGTTCAATAGTGATCTATCCCGTTATTCCTAAAGGATTAATCTTACTGCGTTTGATACCAACCGCTGTGCACAGTCTGGAAGACGTACAGCGTACCCTTGATGCTTACAGCGAGATGGCAGAAAAGTTAAAGGCAGGGTATTATAAAGAAAATAAATTAGCAGTTGCTGAATAAGTAATATTTATTTTCGGTTAAAAGAAGATACTTTTATAAATATTCTTAAGCCTTTCGGTAATCCGGGGGCTTTTTTATTTTTACCACTTATCAATAAACCAAAAATGCTTTCACGACGTAACTTTATAAAAATAAATGGCGTAACGACCGCTGGTTTAAGTTTAGGTATCAGGCCTGACTGGTTTACTACAATGGCCTTTGAAAGTAAACGTCCTCCGGTGAATGCCCGCAAATTTACAAGCCAGGCTGTTGAGGCAACCATTAAAAATGTGAAGGCCGCAATTAAAGATCCCGAACTGGCATGGCTGTTTGAAAATTGTTATCCCAATACCCTTGATACCACGGTAAATTACTCGGTTAAAAATGGCAGGCCCGATACCTTTGTAATTACAGGTGATATTAATGCGATGTGGATGCGTGATTCATCGGCACAGGTTTGGCCTTACCTACCATTGATAAAGGAGAATGTCAAGCTTAAAGACTTTGTAAAAGGTGTTATTAACCGCCAGGCTGCTTGCGTTCTGGTTGATCCTTATGCCAATGCTTTTAACGCGGGACCAACAGGGAGCGAATGGGATAGTGACCGTACCGCAATGAAGCCGGAACTACACGAACGCAAATGGGAAGTAGATTCATTGTGTTACCCCGTAAGGCTTGCTTATAACTATTGGAAGATAAGCGGAGATAGCAGTTTTTTTGACGAAACCTGGCAAATGGCCGGTAAACTTATAGTTGCTACCTTTAAAGAACAGCAGAGGAAAAATGGACAGGGGCCTTATCATTTTCAGAGACGAACAGAAGTTGCCAGCGATACCGCGCCCAATGGCGGCTATGGTAACCCGGTTAAACCGGTTGGATTGATATGTTCCATATTCCGCCCGTCTGATGATGCTACCATTTTTCCCTTTTTAGTTCCTTCAAATTATTTTGCGGTTATAAGCCTTAACCAAATGTCGGAAATGTACCGCGTAATCGGCAAAGATACTGCTACTGCTGACGTATGTAAAGCATTGGCAGACGAAGTGAATGGAGCCCTGCAAAAGTATGCAACAGCCCAGCATCCGCTATTTGGTAAGGTATTGGCTTATGAAGTTGATGGCTACGGCAATCAATCATTTATGGACGATGCTAATGTACCCAGTTTGCTTGCATTGCCATATTTGGACGCACTGCCTCAAAACAATGAAATTTACCAAAACACACGCCGGATGGTTTTAAGCGACGCCAATCCTTATTTTTTTAAAGGAAAAGCAGCCGAAGGTATTGGCGGTCCGCATGTGGGATTAAATTATATCTGGCCTATGAGCATCATTATGCGTGCCTTAACGTCTTCTGATAAAAATGAGATAACTAAATGTCTCCATTGGTTAAAAAGTACGCATGCCGGCACCGGTTTTATGCACGAATCTTTCAATAAAGATGATGCAAACGACTTTACCCGTAAATGGTTTGCATGGGCAAATACTTTATTTGGCGAATTAATTATCAAGGTTCATAAATATCATCCGGAAATTTTATAAAAACCAACGGTATTTATGGAGCGTAGTTGTATTTTTAATACGCCGAAAAATAAATATATTAATCTATATTCCATTTTTTATCTATTAAGTAGCATATTATAACATTTATTTTGTTTTGAATATGTATTATTACTGCGCTATATTGTATTATAGCCCATTATTCCATTTATATATTGTTGTATAAGTATTATATATAAGCGTCGATAATAAAATGTGGATAAAAACCACTTTAAAGGCATTATTTTTTATGCTTGAAAAGTTTTTATTTTAGAAAAAACAATTTAGCTTAGCTTTATAAAACAATAAACCTCAATTTTTAAAGGAGTAACTGAAATGAAAAAATTTACTGAAGTGAAAGAACTAGTAGCATCTTTGGAAGCAGATGCTGACAAATTTTACAACAAAGGCAACAGCGCAGCTGGTACCCGTGTTCGTAAAGGGATGCAAGACCTTAAAAACTTAGCGCAGGCTATCCGCCTGGAAGTTCAGGAGGCAAAAAACAAACAATAGTTATAAAAAAATATAGCTATACCTTATTTCAATAAAAAACCCGTAATAGTTACTATTACGGGATTTTTATTGAAATCATTTGCCGTTTTATTTTAATTTGTTTGTTTCATTAATAATGCATTGCGCAGTATTGTCACCAACCTGTACAAGCGGCAGGCGTAAAGTATCGTTACAAATCCCTAAATGTTTTAACGCAGTCTTTGTGCCGGCAGGGCTGCCTTCAACAAACATAAGCCTTGTAAAATCAATTAAAGCGGAATGTGTTTTTTGAGCAGATTTAAAGTCTCCAGCCAGGCAAAGTCTTACCATGTCTGAAGTTTTGCGGGGCAAAGCATTTCCTACAACTGATATCAAGCCTGCTGCACCCAATGCTATCATAGGCAATGTAACTGGGTCATCGCCGGATATTACGAGGAAATTTTCGGGCTTATCGCGCATAATCTGGTTTATCTGGTCAAAATTACCTGATGCCTCTTTTATGCCAATAATATTTTTAAAATCACATGCCAGCCTAACTACTGTATCAGCGTTTATATTACTGCCCGTACGGCTGGGTACATTATATAAAATAATGGGCAACGTTGCATTTTCGGCAATTGCCTTATAATGCCGGTAAATTCCTTCTTGTGTAGGTTTATTGTAATGAGGGCTTGCCGATAATATAGCATGGTAACCATTGGTGTCAAATTGTTTAATTTGTTCAACAACTTCCAATGTGTTATTTCCGCCTATGCCCGCAACCAGGCTAACCCGGCCATTAACAGCCTTTGCAGTAAAGCCCCAAACGTTTTTTCTTTCTTCGCTGCTTAAAGTTGCACTTTCGCCGGTAGTACCTAAGGAAACCAGGTATTCTACACCGCCATCAATCAAATAATCAATTAGCTTACTTAACGATTCGTAATCTACCTGTCCGTCTTCATGAAAAGGTGTTATCATTGCAACCCCTGTCCCGTAAAATCTGTTCATCTTTATATTTAAAAGGCGCAATATAGCAATAGTTCATAGTTGATACTTCATGGTAACGGTATTTTTGTAAATCGAACAAGGATTAAAAACTCAAACCAAGCCTTATAGCCGAATTTGTCTGGCTGCCGCTGTTGTACGATCTGCCATACATGATACGGAAGTTAAGGTATTGAATGCCAACGCCCAATTCGGTATAATTTTTTATGGAGGGTGTGGTTAAATAATTGATATCTAAAATCTCCTGTAACTTCAGCTTGCGGATCAATGGGAGTTTATTCAAAATAAAACCTGAGAAGTTTTGTTCCAGATGCCCTTCAATAAATTGAGTATAAGTACTAAAGTTGTAATAATTTAACAATAAAAAGCTGTTGATGCCTCCTTTATAAAACAAAACCTCGTTACCGGCAAATTGCTTATAATCCGGGTAAAAAATACTGCTATTGTTCAGGAATCTACCTGCACCGATATAAAATGAAGTGCTCCCCAATACGCCTGCAGGAATATTTGATTTGGAAATATCGGCGGATAGTAAGTCGTAATCTACATCAGATCCTAAAAAGCCTTTAACTCCCTTGATATAGTTTAAGCCGATAGTTGGATAAGGCGATGGTAAATACCGTTTCCCGTTTGGATATGTCTCATATTTATCGCTGAAGTCGTACGTGGTACGAAAAGTAATTTTGAAGGATTGATTTTCGGTAAATAAAGGAACATCCTGGTTAGGGACAAGCGGGTTATTTGATGTGTAATTCCTATTGCCCGGGTTAAAAAAGCTAAAATTTGAAGCGTTTGGCAGCCATTTCCTGTCGGCCCACTCTGCAAATGCGCTGGCCTGCCAGCCTCCAGTTATACGTTTCTGTAATGAGGCGGATAAAAATTGCTTTTGGTATAGCTTTTCATAGTTTTGTTTTTCGAACAGGCTATGCAATGAATTTATAAAGGGCGAAATGGGCGTTGTGTTATTAAGGTCGATGATAGCTGAACCAGCATTAAAACCCAGCGTAAAAGAGCCCATGGGTACCGAGCTATTTATGCCGCCGGTAAATTTATGGTCCGAAAACCCATAGCCTGCCTTTACGCCGATATACAGGTTGCGGTTGTTGATGGTATCAATCCGTTTGCTAAATGAAGCGCCATAATTAATAGCAAAGCCCTGAACCGTATTAAATAATACAGAAGT
Source organism: Mucilaginibacter sp. (assembly GCA_028287865.1). GTDB lineage: Bacteria > Bacteroidota > Bacteroidia > Sphingobacteriales > Sphingobacteriaceae > Mucilaginibacter. Next base: position 7,183 of record JAQBOU010000124.1, read on the forward strand.
TAAAAGCGGATCAAAGTTATAATACTCATGTTGGTACCTGTTCATATGCCGGTACCCGCCCATAAACAGCTTATTAAAAGCGAACTTGTTATTTACTTTATCAAGCGAATCCAGGTAGGGTTTTGATTCCCTTTTTCGGGCCAGCACAGCCTTTTTTTTATAATCCGTTTTTTCCTCATCAGTTAATGGGATTGGCCTTTCATTTTCCCAATAGGAAGAATCTTTTTTATTTACCCCTTTATTGATCCGCAATACTTCAGAAAATTCTTTCCTTGTAAAGGTTGGTTCAAGATCATAGTCTTTGTAGATCGAAATAAAGTATCCGCCAATTTTAAAACCAAATAAGCCGCCGGTGAATTCAAATTTTATGGACGAAGGCATCCATGCCGTCGGGCTTACCGGAAAAAACTGCTCATTTACCCTGAGGGTATCGACAAAATTTATATTCTGTTTTTTGGTGATGTAAAGGCCCAGGCTATACAGGCGCCAGCTATCTTCAATGATGTAAATAGTTCCCTGGAAACAGGCATCATAGCTTCGCTTTGGTAAAACCTGGATCTTATCAATGGTCTCGCCGTTCTCAACCGTGAAACCAATGTATTTATAGTTGTAATAGAATAAAGCATTATCAGCAATTGGAGAAATTATTGGCCGGTTACTTATACCATCCCAGGTTTGGATGTTCTCGTAAAAATTTACTTTTAAATCAGATGCACGGTTATAACTGAATGCCCGATTGCTGCCTGATACTTTTGATGAGATCATTTCTTCATGCACGTTACCGGGGCGTTGAAAGCTGTATTTCGATTCGGACTCTGATAAATAAATAATGCCCCGCCTGTTTGAATCTAACCCGTTTTCGCGGGCTGCTTTTTGCACATCAAAGCCCATGAACTTTTTAGGCGCCGCAAGCAATTTTTGCAGCCCTTTAATATACACCCCACAGGTATAGGCGTTAACTTCGTTTAAATGCGATTTTCGTTTTTTTATGGCCTTCCGGATAATCGCATAGGCCGGATCTTCCCCGCCGGATTTTATTGTTACATCTTTCAGCTGGTAAGTCTCATTTTTTAAAACTACGTTAACTGTTTGGCTGGCAGCATTAAGTTTCCGGCTTTCCGGTTTATAACCTATTGCTTTGTACTGTACTTCGTAAACGCCGGGCTTTAATTGTAAAATATATTCGCCCTCGCTGTTGGCCGAAGTGCCTTTAGTAGTATTTTTTATATAGATGCTTGCAAATGGGATGGGTTTATTTTGCTCGTCAGTAATCTTGCCGCTGATGGTGATCTGTTGTGCAAATGCACTGATGTTTAGTAGTATAAATAAGGTAAAAGGTAAGGTGATTTTCATTCAGCATGGGTTTATGCTAAGATGAAAGTTATTTATTAAAATTACATGGACGCGTTTGTTAATTATTGTTAAAGGCTGTTTTTCAGGCTTTTGCAATGTAACGCTCCACATCGGGCTACCCAATCATCTCCAGCAACTCCTCATCACCAATGATAGGGATGTTTAGTTTCTGTGCTTTCTCGAGCTTAGCAGGACCCATGTTATCACCGGCGATCAGGTAATTAAGTTTGGCCGAGATGCTACTCACTATTTTACCTCCGTTTTGCTCTATAATATCTTTCAGCTCATCCCTTGAGTATTTTTCGAATACGCCGGATATAATGAAAGTTTTGCCGCTTAAAGTTTCACTGGACAGCTTTATCTCTTTTTCCTCGGTTACAAATTGCAGGCCCTGTGCTTTAAGTTTATCTATTTCTTTTTTATGTCGATCATCGTTGAAATAGTCGATCAGGCTAAGGGCAATCCGCTCGCCAATTTCTTCGGCAGCTTTAAGCTCATCAAAGGAAGCAGATGACAGGCTGTCGATATTTTTAAAATGAACGGCCAGCTTTTTGGCAACTGTAGCGCCCACATACCTGATCCCAAGGCCAAACAGCACTCTTTCAAATGGCATTTTTTTCGATTGCTCAATTCCATCCAGCATATTGTTAATGGATTTCTCGCCAAAACGGCCTAATTTTTTCAGATCTTCACTATGTAGATGTAGGTCATATATATCACTGATTTGGTGAATAAAGCCCTTTTGATAAAGTGTTTCAATCGTTTCATCGCCAAGGCCGTCAATATTCATGGCTTTACGGTTAATGAAATGCTGCATTTTGCCCACTATCTGAGGCGGGCAGCCGTCTTCATTGGGGCAGTAAAAGGCCGCTTCACCTTCTTTACGCTCCAGCGGCGTATTGCAGGCCGGACACGTAGCACGGTACTGAATAGGCTCGGCATCCGGTTTTCGCTTGCTTAAATTTACACTGATGATCTTAGGGATGATTTCGCCGCCTTTTTCAACATATACCCAATCACCTTCATGTAATTTTAACCTTTTTTCTATCTCATCCGCATTATGCAGCGTGGCCCTTTTTACGGTGGTGCCTGCCAGCAATACCGGCTTTAAATTGGCAACGGGTGTAACGGCTCCGGTGCGTCCAACCTGGTAACTTACACCAAGAAGCTCTGTCTCTACCTGCTCAGCCTTGTATTTGTATGCAATTGCCCATCGGGGTGATTTCGCAGTAAAGCCAAGTTCCTGTTGCTGGGCATAGCTGTTCACTTTAATTACTATGCCATCGATATCATAGCTTAAATCAAAACGTTTTTTATCCCATTGGTTAATAAAATCAAAAACACCTTGTATATCTGGGCAAAGCCGGCTGTGCTCATTGATGTGGAAGCCCCAGCTTTTTACTGCCTGTAAACTTTCCCAGTGCGTTTTAAATAATTGTTTATCAGTATAAAGAAAATAGAGGAAACAATCCAGCGGACGGCGTGCAACCTCGCCCGAATCCTGCATTTTTACGGTTCCGGAAGCAAAATTCCGGGGGTTAGCATAAGGGATTTCTCCGTTTTCAATGCGTTCATTATTAAGCCGTTCAAAAGCTTTAAGGTGCATAAAAACTTCCCCCCTTATTTCAAAATAATCGGGATAATCACCTGCAGGCAGGCGTTTAGGGATGGTATTAATGGTTTTTACATTGGTAGTAACATCATCTCCCTGTATGCCATCCCCGCGGGTTACCGCCCTAACCAGTTTGCCTTCCTCGTAAGTAAGGCTCATGGATAGCCCGTCAAATTTTAACTCGCATACATACTCAAAGGTATCGCCGATAGCTTTGCGGATTCGCTGGTCAAAATCCAATAGTTCCTGCTCATTATAGGTGTTGCCGAGCGACAGCATAGGCCACTTATGCTTAACGGTAACAAACTCCTTGGTGATAAAGCCACCAACTAGTTGTGTAGGTGAGTCCGGATCAGCAAATTCAGGGAATTGCTTCTCAAGCGCCGTCAGCTCTTCCAGCTTTTTGTCGAAATCAAAGTCGTTAATGGTGGGCATTGCCAGCACATAATAATTGTAATTATGCTGCTTTAATTCGGATGAAAGACTTTCGATTCGGTTTTTAGCTTCTGCTGGCGACATAGGAGCGAAGATAAGAAATTTATAAATTATCGATGAAAGCGTTTGTATAACTGTAGGAGGATAGCATTAAGTTCCTTTCAAGAGAAGCTCAATGTAAGCGTGGACGTGGAACAGGCGGAATTTGATTTCCCTTTCAAATTAATTTTAAACCATGACGATTTTGTTTGGTCTTATAAATAAACGAACAGATATACTATGAAAAAGATGAGCAGAATTTTAATGCTGGCGGCAGGCATGTCACTTTTTGCCATAGCCAGCAGTAATGCGCAGGAAATTATTGTACGGACGCGGCCATTCCGTCCCCGGACAGTTGTTGTTGCAAGGCCATTCCGTCCTTCTCCACATCATGTTTGGGTTGGCGAGGAATGGACACCAGGAGGTGGAAATTATGTATATCATGGTGGTTATTGGGCTGTACCTCCGCATCCCGGAGCAGTGTGGGTAGCAGGACATTGGAGGCGTCGCCCTGGTGGTTATGTTTGGGTGCCCGGACGCTGGAATAGATAATGATACCGAACAACAGAAGCAGTTTCATATTGCGACTGCTTCTGTTTACTTCTAATAAAGGAAATTTCTATTTGTCGGTTGTTACTATATCAGTGCTTACTGTTAACGGTATGGTCATGCCTCCCGGTACCTGGGGGTCATCTGGTATTCGCATGGTGCCCTTCATTGCTTGTTTTGATTTAACCTGGCTTATCCATCCCGTGGCTTTGTCAATTGTTATATAAGAAATAGTGGTACCACTTAGGTAATAACTGATAGACAGCCCATTTATAAGTACTGGTTTCGTATCTTTATCGGTAGCCATTGTGCCCTCGCTATAAACCTGGTAATAATTCCCTGCAACCGAAGTTAGCTGATAGTTCGTCAGGACATTTGTCTTAACAGGACTTTCGAGCGAGGTTTTTACCGACCATTTGTCGTTTTCGGCAATTGCTTTATCCGGAAATATTGCAGTTTCGGCTTCTATAGTTCCTTTAAGTGCATCGGCTCCTAAAAATTTCATCAGCTGGCCTTTAACCTGTTGTCTTTTTGCTGTGTCAATTTGCTGAAAGTTGTCAAAAACACCGTTGATCATTCTTTCTATATTTTCTATAGCTGTAATTCTTCCTTTTTTGGTTATTGTTATTTTAAAAGGCTTGTTGGTCATTGCTGCCATCATCGTTGATGGAATATCCTGCGGGTCGTTTTTTTGAGAGTCCATTTCGACTGATACACCTGAACCCTGTAACTTCAGGCTGATTGATTGATAGCTTACCTCCATATTGTAAGCAGTATCAATTGCTTCAATCACTTTAAACGCCATTTTGTAAGTTGCTTCTGTATTAAAGCCGTTACCCTGGCCATTTAATAGCTGAGCGATTGTTGAGCTTGACTTACTCACCATATAATATGTTTTGCCTGTTGTTAAATTTAAGGCAGGCTTGAACTTTTGTGCAGCGCAATAGCTGACAGCAAATAACAACAGGCCGATTAAAGGAAATTTCATACTAATGTTTATTTCTTTAAAGATATAAAGTGTAAACATTAAACAATGAAATAATCAGAGACTAATATAAAAGTTTAAATTAAGGAGAGATAAAACGAAAATAGCCAGGCTCTCAACCCTGGCTATAATCAAATTAGCATTATCATTAAATTTCACTCAGGTTGTTATACGGAAGGATGACAGGCCGGGTTACAAATAAAAAAACTCCCGGACTTTCGCGCGGGAGCATAAGTATATCTGTACCATTTAATAAAAAATTATAAAAGCTTATTATTAACTAATAAAATTAATAAATGGTTTTATTTTTGATCATTGAAATGCTGGTTCTGATTATAAAAAAAACCGGAACGGCCTGAATCGCGATCCCTATAATTGCTAATGTGCTCATGATAATACTGATTTGAGAGTGAATGAAATTACAGTAAAGATTGTACAAAAATCATACCCATCCGATAATAAATGCCACCCAGCTATTGATTGGCATAACTTTGCCTTTAATATGTCTATAGATAATAAAATATGGGTAAAGATGAGAATAAATATACCCAAATAGGGTAAAAATTTACACAATTAAAAGGGATAAAATAATGCCAATATGAACTATTAGATCTTTTGTATAAAAAGATATTCTTTAAAGACCAATAGCCAGTTTATTCAAATTAACCGGCTGTTTAAATTAACTATTAGTCATTGTTCAATACTTGTATAGTTTACAATTGTTATGCCATAAACACTACCAAGCTATAAAACTAAACCAAACGGAATATTTTGCACCTGAGTTAAGGTTTCATTAAATAAAAAGAAACCAACAAAAACTTTAATGACCGGTATTTGCAACAACTTCTTTTGCTAACATTGCTTCTTTAATGTATTTAACAGGTGCGCTGCCGTAACTTAAAAATTTCTCATTAAAATCTTTAAGTTTAAATTTATCACCCATCTTCTTTTTATAGGCATCACGCAAGTCTGTTATTTCTTTGTACCCGGTAAAATAACTGTCTAATTGCACACTGGTAACATTTACCCGTTTCCATTTGCCTTCAGCTTCCGCCTCTTGCTGGAAGGCTTCATGGGTCAGTAATTTCATAGCATCCGGTTTTGACATATTTTGGGTATGTACAGCATAATCTAAAATAGTATTACAAACCGAACGCAGGTGCCATTTATACCACATAAGCCTCATTTCAGGTTCGTCGGCGCCGTATCCGTTATCAAGCATCATTTCTTCACTGTAAACTGCCCATCCTTCAATCATGGCGCTGTTCCCAAAAATTGATTTAATGAGGCTCGGTGCTTTGTTTGCATAAACCAACTGCACATAATGCCCGGGAATGGCTTCGTGAATGCACAATATCTGCAAGGTATATTGATTGTATTCGCGCAAATAGCTTTCCGCTTTTTCAGCAGTCCAGCCTGCCAGGCTACCTACATTAAAATAAGAATTTCCTTCTTTATCATACGGGCCCGGCGAGCTCATTGATGCTCCGGCAACCCCTGCCATATAACCGGGTTCTTTACGTATGATCAACGGTCTTGATGGATCAAGTGTAATCAGGTCTTTAGCTTTTACAAAAGCAGTAAGTTTGGGAAGCAGGTTTTCAATTGCTGATTGAAAATCAGCAGGCTTAACATGTCTTGATGATATTGTATCTATCAGTTGGGCAACCAGATCCAATGAATCTGCAGGCATCGCTTTCGAGCCAAAATATTTTGGCCAGAGTTTTTTGCTGACCTGGACCATTTCATGATGAATATATTTTTTTCGCTCAACTGCTGCATTATATACCTGCTGTGCCTTTGATTCGGCCTGGATATCATAATTAAATTTTGCATCATACAGCTCCCTTCCCAGTCTGAAGGTTCTGGGATGATCATTCTTTAACGCTTTTAACCATTCAACAAAACTTTTTATAGTTTCGGCTGAAAGGTGTGCCCGGTCAAGCATCAGCTTTTGCTCAGCCTGAGGAATATTTGTTTTTTTTAGAGAATCAGCAAAATCTTTTTCAAATACACTTAATCCGCCCTGGTGCTGCTCCACAGCTAATCCGGTAAGTTCAATCACCGGATTTTTAATCTGCTTTTCTGCCTCTTTATAATAAGCAGGTATATTAGCCATTTTTTGATAAAAATTGCGAAGCCGTTTGGACAAAGGCGCATAGTGCTCATTTAAAATATATGCAAATGTGCCGATCACATTATAAGAAGACGGATCCCACTGATATGCTTTAAGCTGCTGAATGCTCCATTGGATGGATTCCATTTGGTTTTGCATAATATGGTAATCAATCTTGTTCGCATCAGCCAATGTAGTTACATCAAACCTGCTTAATGAATCCACCTGTACCTTAGCATAGTTAATCATCTTATCCCTGCTTTTATCATCAGGAATTAACAACAGGCTATCGTATTTATGATACCCAACGGAGGTTGCCCAATCAGGATTTAGTTTCCAGAGACCCTGGAGGAAGGAATTTTCATAAATGGAGAATGCAGCATCATCCTTACCTTGCAACGGTCCGACTGAGCCATCTTTTTTACATCCTATAAAAATAACGGTAAGTGCAAGGGCGGTAATTAACAGTTTTTTAATCACGTGGTTATCTGTTTAGCTTTGGAAGTATAAACTTATAACATTTATATGATATAAATTAAGGGAAATATCGCTTACATAGAACTTTTACAATCAGTATTTATTTGCGGGGATCAAGGATCAGTTTGATAAATTTCACAACCATTTTTAATAATATTTGTTATTTGAAAAAATTAGCCGAATGGAAAATCAACATAAATTACTTATTGAAGAATTAACTAAATTATTATTGGGAGGCAGTGCGCATGTGTCATTACAGGATGCTTTGAAAGATATGGATCCGAAACTGCGTGGCGTTAAACCCAATAACATGCCCTATAGTATATGGCAACTGGTTGATCACATTCGTATTGCACAATGGGACATGCTTCAATTTTGTAAAGATGCCGATCATAAATCACCAAAATGGCCGGACGAATATTGGCCGAAAGAAAGTGCCCCTGGCAATGATGACCAATGGGTAGGAGCGCTAAAGCAGATAAACAGCGATCTGGATGAATTTATTGAACTAATGGAACACAGCGATATTTACCAGTCATTGCAGCATGGAGACGGGCAAACTATTTTGCGTGAAGCTTTGCAAATAGCAGATCACAATGCTTATCATATCGGTGAAGTCATAGCAATCAGAAGGATATTGAACGACTGGAAATAAAGCAATCTGTACCGCGCGTTGTTATTCCCGAGCGGATTTAGTTGGGGATTATTTCACTTTATTTATAAAGTCAACAATACCTGATACCATCTCCGGCTTTAAAGGCAGATCGGGATTGGCAAAAGTAGCCGCATTCTTTTCAGGGTCAGCAGGAGCGTCTTTTAGTATATGGTTCATGTCCTTTATGTTGAGTAAAATGGCGTCTGATTTTGCTTTTTTAAGCTTGTCGCCATTATCAGAGGCTACTGTCAGGTCGGTAGCTCCCTGGATTATCAGAATGGGTATTTTTATTTTTTTGATTACTCTTAATGGATCATACCTGCACCACGACATTAAAAAGTTTTGTATGCTGGGTCTCGCTATGTAATATAACGAAGGGTCAACCTCTGGGGTAGTTTTGCCTTTCTTAAGGCTATCCATAATAACCTTAAACTTATCAACCATAAATCCCGATTTGGATTTAATTTCATCAAATAATATTTTATCTCCTTTATCTGCCTGACCCTCTACTGATATGTAACCTTTTACAGCAGGCTGATCGTACTCAGCTATCATGGATACCAATGCTCCTTCGCCGTGGCCAAATAGAATGATCTTTGAAAATCGCGGATCGTCGTTTAGCATATTTACTAAAACCAATGCATCATCACTGTAATCTTCAATATGTAATTGCGATTCTTTGGTAACGCTTACGCTTTCACCAACCAGTCTTTTATCGTAACGCAATGTAGCAATACCTTTCTTACCCAAATCATTGGCCAATAGTTTATAGGTATTCGCATTAACGCCGGTCTTACTATTATTACCATTCCGGTCAGTGGGTCCGGCATCAGCAACAATTAAAACCACCGGAATTTTTCCGGTCACATTTTTAGGAACAACCAATGATCCTGAAATGGAGCCGGCCAGGGCTTTTACTGATACAGGTGTTTCGCTTAACGATGGATCTATAGTAATTCCGGCGCCTGTTTGCGCCGATACTTTCAGGGTAAAAAATACTGCGAGGATAAAAAAAGCAACTTTTTTCATTTAAATTTAATCAGAATGGAATGATTTTGCAGCTTCGAAATTAATAAATATTATCAGCAATACTGCTTAAGATTAAAAAGGATGAATGCACGAAGTCTTTAGCGCTAAACCAAACCTTTTTAGTTTTTATGTATTTGTATGATATGTCATTAACTACTGAAATTATTTACCTGTTTGTTTTGGCTCTTCCGGTAGCCTGTATAGCATGGACGGTTACACATGAAGAAGTTTTTAAAGAGCCCAGGGAATATTGTTTAAAGCGTTGCCATACCGGAAAAAATATTGCCGAGCGCAAGTTTTTTTATCTTTTTACCTGTGAATATTGTTTCAGTCATTACGTAACAGCAATTATGCTGATCATCACCAATTATAAATTGCTTTATGATGACTGGCGCGGCTATTTAATAGCGGGCTTTGCACTTGTATTTATAGCCAATGTTTATATGAGTCTTTTTGCTTTAATACGTATGGATCTGAAGTACGTACGTTTGGAAACGGAAGTAGAAGAAAAGAAAAAGTAGCTGAGTTACAACACAACCAATTGCCCGAATAACCGGTTAAGTGTTTCCTCCGCATCGTCACAAAAGCCGGGGTGCACTTTTGATGTTTGCAAAATTGTGCTGCGGGTTGCTGTAAGCCATCTGAAACGCGAAGCCATATCCAGTTTTCCGATAGGGCCGGCGGCCTTATCACCCAGGCATATCCGTTCAATGGCGCAAACATGTTCTTTTAATTCAGCAATATCTATAGTTGCTGAAAAAGCCAGCAAACGTTCTTCATCTAACAGGTAGCGTGCCTGCAGGAACTTTTGTTTTGCGCAATAAACAATTACGCCGATATTCAGAAATTCTTCGCGCTCAACTCTGGGCATTACGCGGATAACGGCGTACTCAAATAAGTGTTTCTGCTGCATTTTGTGCTTCTTTTACAAAAATTTCTGAATGTGTTATCCTGGTCAGTAAAAATTTAACATATGCTTCCCTGTGTTCTTCTTCCGATTGAAAAGCCGCCTCGCCTGTTAACCATTCACCAGGGATCAAAGTAATAATTGATCGAATGCGCGCTTCGTTTAAAATTGAATGAAATTCGTCATCGACCAGATCCAGTTCGGTAGCAAGCGG
>JAQBOU010000143.1 GCA_028287865.1 Mucilaginibacter sp.
TGATTTATTTGATAGCCTCTGGCTTTGAAATATAAACCATTGTGAGGACTAATAAAACTGGTTTTAAACAACATTATCCGCCATTATTCAATTAACACAAAATCTTTATTAAACCCATGCAATTTTCTCCTTTTAATTTACCTAAATTTGATAACCAATTATAATTAACCAGGTAACTTTTTTACCAAAAAGCTTTATTCATCATGAAAAATCAAAACGTTTCCAGGCGCAGGTTTATCGGCACCGGTATGCTTGCAGCAGCAGGTCTGGCCATGGCCTCAAAAAGCTCAGTCGCCGAGGCAATTTTATCAAAGGCAAAACCCAATTCCAAAATAAATGGTATTCAGATCGGGGTGATCACTTATTCATTCAGAAGCATGCCGGGCAGTATTGAACAAATTTTACAATATTGTCTTGATTGCAATATAAATGCAATAGAACTGATGGGCGATGCCGCAGAAACTTATGCGGGAGCCCCAAAACGCGATGGCAGCGCTGATTTTAACAGTAAAATGGCGGAGTGGCGGGAAAATACTTTTATGGATAGCTTTACTGCCATACGTAAAATGTACAACGCTGCAGGCGTAAACATTTATGCATGGAAACCCAATGCTTTAGGCGCCAAGAATACAGACAGTGAGATTGATTACGCCTTTAATGCCGGGAAAGCACTTGGCTGTAGTCATGTTACTGTTGAATTGCCTGACGATGTGCAGACTCAACGTTTGGGCGATATAGCCGAAAAACACAATATGATGGTTGGCTATCATGCGCATTTGCAGGCTACTCCAACTTTATGGGATACCGCGCTAAATCAGTCAGCACATAACGGCATTAACCTTGATATTGGTCATTACACTGCCGGGACCAGCACCAGCCCGGTTGATTTTATCATGAAGCATCATGACCGGATAACCAGCATGCATTTAAAAGACAGGAAATTTCACGAAGGCCCAAATATGCCCTGGGGCCAGGGAGATACGCCAATTAAGGAAGTGTTACAGCTGATGAAAAAGAATAATTATAAATTTCCTGCAACTATTGAGTTCGAATATAATATACCAGCGGGCTCAGATGCGGTAAAAGAGGTAATAAAATGCCGCGAATACGCGAAAGCGGCTTTGGCTTAAACCCTAGGCCTCCTATAGCCGTTAACCGGCGGATTAAGGTATAATAATGAAGACATTATTATACCTTAATCTATTTGTAAAATGCCCTTTTTAACCAGCAACTTAATTGACATGCGCAGCAGCCAGATGAGCGCAGCTATAATTGCAATTACAATTATCCCAAAAAACAAGCCGGCTTTAAAGGCATCTTCCATTAACCCGCAGCCTGAAAGAGAAAAAGCCATAAACAAACAAAACAAAGGTAAAATTAACTTTCTCATGATTTTTTAACTTATAATATATTAGTAAACCCGAAATGCTTTGCCTTTGTTTTTATTGAATTAAAATACGATCGAACATATAACTCATAGTTAACTTTGCTATTTTTAATTGGTTAACTTTCTTAAATTTAACAGTACCTTCATGTATTAAAATACCATTATGAAAAACACCATCTATTGTTTATTTATTACCTGCTGCCTGCTTTCGTGCTCGGCTTCAAAACGCCATTCGGCACATGGCTGGATCTCGTTGTTTGATGGTAAATCGCTTAATGGCTGGAAAGTAGGCGATAATGCGGAGACCTTTTCGGTAGACAGCGGGATGATCATTGTACACGGTAAAACGGCCCATCTATTTTATGATGGCCCCGTGCTTGATCACAACTTTAAGAATTTTGAATTTAAGGCGGATGTGATGACCCACAAGGGCAGCAACTCCGGAATTTATATACACACTGCCTACCAGCAAGGCGGCTGGCCGGAAAAAGGATACGAAGTGCAGGTAAATAATTCGCATACCGACTGGATACGGACAGGCAGCCTGTATAATATCGACAATATCAAAGAGGTATACGTAAAAGATAATGAGTGGTTTACCATGTATATCACTGTAAAAGGCAAGCGGGTTATTGTTAAATTAAACGACAAAGTAGTGCTGGATTATACAGAGCCCGACAATGTACAGCGAAAAAAAGGTGATGAGCAGCGTGTGCTATCCAGCGGCACGTTCGCCCTGCAGGGCCATGATCCCAAAAGCCTTACCTATTTTAAAAATATCATGGTGAAACCTCTGCCGTAAGACTGGTGGCGGATAATGAAAATTATCCACCCTATCCACTTTTATCCACTTGTTTTGATAATTAATCGAATTTATTTGACTGGATAAAAACCTGGTTTCTAATCTTTACCTGTCATCCCTCATCTGTTGGCAGACATTACATATTATCGTGAACTGTGGACATAAAATAATTGCGCAGCGCGGGGGTCCTCCGCGGGAGACATTAGCTCATTAAAATAACAGTACTAGTCTGTAATGAAAGAGTTTAAGAGTGGTTCGTTTAAAACCGACCTTTATTTTTATATTAGGTGAAAAATCCCTGGTATGAAAAAAATATACTTCCTGCTGCTATGCCTTTTTTGCACACCTGTATTTTCACAGAACATTAAGTTGAAAGAAAAAGTCCGTAAAAAGGCCGATTCACTTCAAAGCCAGATCGTAGCCTGGCGGCGTGATTTTCATGAACACCCCGAATTAGGTAACCACGAGTTCCGAACGTCAGCAATTATTGCTAAACACTTGCAATCTCTCGGTATCGAAGTAAAAACAGGCGTTGCAACAACCGGCGTGGTTGGCATATTAAGAGGAGGAAAACCGGGACCCGTTATTGCGCTGCGGGCAGATATGGATGCACTTCCGGTAACTGAACGCACACCGGTGCCTTTTGCGTCCAAAGTAAAAACCATGTACAACGGACAGGAAGTTGGCGTGATGCATGCCTGCGGCCATGATTCGCATATGTCAATCCTGATGGCGGTTGCTGAAATATTGTCATCTATGAAAAGCGAATTGCATGGTACTGTAAAATTTATTTTCCAGCCTGCCGAAGAAGGTCTTCCCCCCGGTGAAAAAGGCGGAGCGGAGGAAATGGTAAAAGAAGGTGTGATGGAAAACCCAAAGGTCGATGTAGTATTCGGGCTGCATATTAATTCGCAGACTGAGGTTGGCAAAATAACCTACCGCCCCGGAGGCACTATGGCTGGGGTAAATGATATGCAGATCATTGTAAAAGGCAGGTCGGCCCACGGCGCTTATCCATGGTCAGCTATTGACCCTATCGTGGTATCAGCAGAGATAATTAATAACCTGCAAACTATTGTAAGCCGTAATATAAATGTCACCGAAAATCCGGCCGTGGTAACAATTGGCGCAATAAAAGGCGGCAACCGCTCTAATATCATCCCCGAAACAGTAGAAATGCTGGGCACCATACGTACCTTAACCCCTGAAGATGAAAAAATGGTGATTGAGCGCGTTAAGCAAATTGCCACCAAAACAGCCGAAGCCAATGGTGCTGTGGCAGAAGTAAAAATCCCCTATAGCAATCATTACCCAGTTACGTATAACGATCCGGCATTGACTGAAAAGATGGTACCCACACTACAGGCAACCGCTGGCGCAGGCAATTTGCAATTACGCCCGCCGGTAACCGGTGCCGAAGATTTTAGCTTTTACCAACAAAAGGCGCCTGGCATTTTCTTCTTTTTAGGAGGGATGCCCAAGGGTGGGAATCCCGTTACGGCTCCATCACACCATACGCCCGATTTTTATATTGACGAAAGCGGGTTCTCTTTAGGGGCCAAAGCTTTGTGTAACTTAACTTTGGATTATATGAGCGCACACAGTAAATAAACCGGAAATGTGTAAACATGGGATTTATTGACTGCCAATTATTAACTTGGCATTTATATTGTAATTCATTATTGAATGAAACAAAAATTTTATGATACTGCTGTGAAGCAGGAAAGAGCTGTTTTGGTTGGGGTGATAACCCAGGGAGAAACAGATGAGCAGGCGAAAGAATATTTGGAGGAACTTGAATTTTTAGTTGCAACTGCAGGTGCGGAAACAGTAAAAAGCTTTACTCAAAAATTGCAGAAACCAGACAGGGCTACCTTTGTGGGTTCGGGCAGGCTGGAGGATATCAAAGCCTTTGTAACAGAAGAAGAAATAGATATGGTAGTTTTTGATGACGAACTTACTCCATCGCAGTTGCGTAATATTGAGAACGAACTACAGGTAAAGATCCTTGACCGCAATAACCTGATATTGGACATTTTTGCAGGCCGTGCACAAACGGCCCAGGCTAAGTCGCAGGTTGAACTGGCACAGCTGCAATATTTATTACCGCGCCTTACCCGCTTATGGACCCACCTTGAACGCCAGAAGGGTGGTATTGGTATGCGTGGTCCGGGTGAGTCACAGATAGAGACTGACAGGCGTTTGATATTGAACAAGATAGACCTTCTGAAAGACAAGCTAAAACTGATAGATAAGCAAAACGCTACACAGCGCAAAAACAGGACGCAGATGATCCGCGTTGCGTTGGTAGGTTATACCAACGTAGGTAAATCAACCATCATGAATATGCTTTCCAAATCGGATGTATTTGCCGAAAATAAACTGTTTGCTACGCTGGACACTACCGTGAGAAAAGTAGTAATAGAGAATGTGCCCTTCCTGTTATCAGACACGGTTGGTTTTATTCGTAAGCTCCCTCACCATTTGGTTGAATGCTTTAAATCAACGTTGGATGAGGTTCGCGAAGCTGATATACTGGTCCATGTGGTTGATATATCTCATCCTAATTTTGAGGACCAGATAAGGACGGTTAATGAAACATTGAAAGATATCGGCGCTATAGATAAAAAGGTGATCACTGTTTTTAATAAGATAGATGCTTTTCATCCCGAACAGCATCATGTAGACGATCATGAGCCTCTTACACTTCATGATTTTAAAAACAGCTGGATGGCTAAAAACAATAGCCCTGCTTTGTTTATATCGGCCACTAAAAAAGAAAACCTGGATGATTTAAGATCACTCTTATACGAAGAAGTAAAGGCGATTCATGTGGAACGATACCCTTACGATCAGTTGTTATATTGACAATGCAGAGACGGAAAACCTTGCGTCTCTAGACATATTATAATGTAGAGGCGCAAAGTATTGCACCTCTACATCATAATGGTTAGGCAGTATGTAATGCGTTACTTGTAAAGTAAAGAACTATTATAACCAACCCTGCTATAATACGGTAAACGCCAAAAAGCTTAAAGCCCTTCTTTTCTAAGAAGGTTATAAAACTTTTTATAGCTAATAATGCTACTATAAATGCAATAACGCTGCCAATAACCAGATATTTAATATCGTGATGCAACTGGTCTGAGGTCAGGACATTTTTCTTATGAAAATCCCAAAGATCTTTCAAGGTAGCGCCAAACATTGTGGGTACTGCTAAAAAGAATGAAAATTCGGCAGCAGCTTTGCGACTTAATTTCTGCGACATACCACCAACTATCGAAGCTGCTGAGCGGGATACACCCGGTATCATAGCAAGGCATTGAAAAAAACCGATCTTTAAGGCTGTGACATGGTTTATCTCCCTTTCGTCATCAACTTTAGGTTTATTGAACCAATCATCCACAAAAAGAAGAATGATACCACCAGCCACAAACGCGATAGCTACAACCAACGGGCTTTCGAGCAGCTTATCGATATGTTTTTTAAGTAACAGTCCCAATATCACAGCGGGTATAACGCCAATAACCAATTTAACATAAAAATCAACAGAACGCACAAAGCGCTTAAAGTAAAGCACTACTACAGCAAGTATAGCGCCCAACTGGATGACGATCTCAAAAAGCTTTACAAATTCGTCTTTGCTGATGCCCATTAACGAGCTGGTAATAACCATGTGCCCGGTTGATGAAACCGGTAAAAATTCTGTTAGTCCTTCAATTATTGCAAGGATAATAACCTGGATAATATTCATGTAGAATTGGATTGATTATGTTGATCTGGTTGTTTTATGCTGATTTGGTTTCGTAGGTTGATTTGCTTTGAAACTTAATCAACCACACTCGCAATCAAACCTAATCAACTATTTACTGATGGCTTTTTAAAAATTGCGAAAAAACCTAAGGCAAAACCTCCCAGGATCACCAGTGGAGCAATAACTATTTTGGTAGTACTGTAAATATCAGTTCTGCCTGCCATTAGTATAAAACCGAAAGCCACCACCGCTATGCTGATAATCAACAGGCGGTAATTACCTCTGTCGAATATAAACTGTACATGCCTTGCCTCTGTTGGTTTTGCAGCCGGCCTGGCTGCGCTTGTTGTTTTAACCGGTGTGGTGGGTTTTAATGGTTTTTGTGCCATGCTTATATTTTTGAATTATGTAGTTATTGAATTTCTGAATGTGATAAATCCGAAATCGAACGTTCGAAATTTGAAATAAAACTATCTGTATAAATTATATATTTTTAAACGTAAAAATTTATTTACTGCCAAAAAGGTACTGAATCCTGAAATAAATATACCTAACCCGATCAGCACCACAAATATTATCCCAAACTCCGTATAGTTGCGTAAAATGATCAGATCCGGAATTTGCTTATAAGCCAGTGAAAGTGTGCCGACCAAAATTAGTATGGCTATTAATCCGCCCAAAATACCATGCCATATTCCGTACAAAATAAATGGCTTGCGAATAAATCCTTTAGTAGCGCCAACCAGCTGCATAGATTTGATCAGGAAACGCTGCGAGTAAATAGCCAGCCGTATGGTATTGTTGATCAATGCTACTGAAAGGAGTACAAATATTGCGGCAAATACCAATATCACAAGGCTGATGGTAGCAATGTTGGCATTCATCTGGTCAACCAATGACTGCTGATATTTAACCTCTTTTACAAGTGGACTTTTAAGCAACTCTGTTTTAAACTTATCGATATCGGCATTATTAGCATATTCCGCTTTTAAATACACATCCAACGATTGGGATAGTGGATTATAACCAAGGAATTTTACAAAATCTTCGCCCAGGTCTTTTTGCAGGTTGCGGGCGGCAAGCTCCTTACTTACATACTGCGTTTGCTTAACCATTGGGTTGGCCTCAATCAGCTTTTGCAATTGCAAAACATCTGTTTCGTGTGCCGCATCGTCAACAAAAATATTTAATACGATGTTTTCCTTTACATAACGCGAAAGGTTATTTGCTTCGACCAATATAAGGCCCAGCAGCCCTACCATTGATAACACCATGGCAATGCCAAAAACGGTTGATATATAAATCGTTTTGGTCTTTTTTGCCGATGCGCTTGCTTCAAACTCTTCCATACTTTTTAGTCAATAGTCATTGGTCATTTAGTCATTGGTGAGTTTCCATTGTAGATATTACCGACTCACCCATCACTACCTTATTTTGCGAAAATAAGAAACCTCAGGCTAAAGGTAAAAGATTATGTGCTATTATTATCGACCTAAAGAATAATAACATTGGGTTTAACAAAATTTAACAGGTTTTAACAATTGTTCCATTTGCAAAAGGAAGAACATTTTTTGCGGGGGCTCTTCTTGTCATACGATGACCTCGTGGGAGTTTAGTCTGACCCTTGATTAATGGGATTCAAAGATTAACCGCGATTCATCCTAAAATCAGGCGAATCCTGGTTCAGACAATAGTTCGCGATTGCCTCTCCGTTCCCTACCACAATGGAAACCCACCGTTTCAGAAATGTTTCGCAAAGGCGTCAAAATCATCAATGTTCATTAAAATTGAAGTGTATTTTTTTCCTGCTCCGTAAAGCTTATCAACCTGTACCGGCTCTTTAAACATAATAAGCAAATTGCCGCTTTTCTTGAATACACCACCCATAAAAAGGCCATCTTCGGCAGGATGATCATAAACGATTTTCTTTATTGAAAGTACATTTTCCGGTGTGGTAACTGTCCTCCACCGCAGCCCGGTGCGTAATACCAACTGATGTTTGTTAATTAATATGTTGCGTTTAACAATTGCAGATAGGTCGGCAATTATAATGATAGAGCCATATGCGGATAAAATAGTTACGATGTTGGCCGCAAGGTTGCTCCATTTCATCAATAAAAGATGGACAGCTACCAACTCTACCATCATTGCAACGATTAATATACACCAGATAGCAACATAACCTGCTTCTTTATGTGTGCTAAAATCAATACTTTTTTTCAGAGTAGATTTTTCTTTTCTCCAAAACAATAAGCCATACCTTAAAACCGCTAACTCAGCAGCCAGCACTTTTATCGCCAGCGATTCTCCCAAAACATCAGCCATTGCCGAGCGTAAGTTATAAATCGGGTCAGCCATTACTGACTGATGGATTTTATAGCTGTGATTTATTTTTTTAAGCTTGGTTAAAGCATAAATAATAAAACCAAGTTCGGCCAATGCGGTCAGTTTCCGCACCTGCAGTATGTAATCCTTTTGATGTTGAGGAAGGATTACATAGGCAACAAAACAGCAGATACTTACAACCAAAAGAATGCTTTTTGCTGATTTTTTTAAAGGACGAACAATTATAAAATAATACAAAACGGGGAAGGTGACGACAAAATCAGCCAGTAACCCATTAGCAATTTTATTTGTGGCGGCTGGAGGAACAACATGCAGCATGAACGTTCCGCCTATAAAAATTGTAAAGGCGAGGGCAGTGATAAAATAAATATTCCTGTTTAACTTGAGTGAAATTACCTGCATAACTAATAAAAGCTAAATCTACATAAAATAGCAGGCGAAATAGTTTTAAATGGTCGTTTAGTCAATACAGACTATAGCATAAAAAAACAGCTCCCATACTTTATCTGGAATTTCTTATCTTCCGTCAAAGCAGGGTCTGTAGCAGACGACCCTGCTTTGCATAGATTATGTTTCATTTAAGCATCCGTCGCAGGGTCATTTTCAAGAGACCCTGCGTGGACGAAAAGCGTGCGAATGTTAACCTATTTCAGGATTTGCTGTTTCTTTTGTTGCAGCCTGTTTCATAAAAACATGTAAAGCCTCATTTACAGCTATAAGTTTAATTTTTTTGATTCACCTGTTTTTTCGTGTCACACTTTTATGAAACAGCAGGTTAGATTTGAAAGCACCGGATTTATAGATTGGTGATTATAGGCAGGCTATGTTAATAGCATACACCTCAACAAAAAAGCGACCGGTCTCTAAACCAATCGCTCTTTAAATCAAAAATCGTAATCCGTAAATCGTAATTCTAAAATCCTTACTGTCCCAATATCCAGGCAAAGATCAGCGGTGCCACAATGGTAGCATCCGATTCTACAATGAATTTTGGTGTATGGATATCCAGCTTACCCCAGGTGATCTTTTCGTTTGGCACAGCGCCCGAATAGCTGCCATAAGAGGTAGTAGAATCTGATATCTGGCAAAAATAACTCCAGAATGGTATTTCGGGCATTTCCATATCCTGGTAAAGCATCGGCACCACACATATTGGGAAATCGCCGGCAATACCGCCGCCTATCTGGAAAAACCCGACCCCTTTTCCGGATGAGTTTTTTACATACCAGTCTGCCAGCCAGGCCATGTACTCGATACCGCTTTTCATGGTAGTTGGTTTTATCTCACCTTTTATTACGTAGGACGCAAATATGTTGCCCATGGTTGAATCTTCCCATCCCGGTACCACTATTGGCAGGTTCTTTTCTGCCGCTGCCAGCATCCATGAGTTTTTTGGGTCAATTTCATAGTATTGCTGCAAATCACTCCCTAAAAGTAACTTATACATAAACTCATGCGGAAAATAGCGCTCACCTTTATCATCCGCATCTTTCCATATTTTATGAATGTGCTTTTGCAAACGCCTAAAAGCTTCTTCTTCAGGTATACAGGTATCGGTTACGCGGTTATAGTGGTTTTCCAACAGATCCCATTCGTCCTGCGGACTAAGATCGCGGTAGTTGGGAACACGTTTGTAATGAGAATGCGCCACCAGGTTCATTATATCTTCCTCAAGGTTAGCACCTGTACACGATATAATGGCGATCTTATCCTGCCTTATCATTTCGGCCAATGAAATGCCAAGCTCAGCGGTACTCATCGCTCCGGCTAAGGTCACCATCATCTTACCGCCTTCTGTTAAATGTGTTTCGTAACCTTTTGCTGCGTCCACCAATGCTGCGGCATTAAAATGCAGGTAATTTCTTTCAATAAATTGAGATATGGGTCCTCTTGTAGTGCTCATGACTGATCAATAAAATTTGGCGCAAAAGTAGGTATTTTGAATGAACCCGGGATTAAAATCTAAATGCTAAAAACAAATACTTAAAATTTAACTTAGCAACTTCTAAGCATGAAGAAACTTTTTACTTTAATAATTGCGCTGGCCTGCTTTCAATCAGTTTCCGCACAATTGAATTTCCTGCCAAAATTTATCCGCAAAATGTACCTTAATAAGGATACCAGCAGGAAATCGAGCTTTTTAATATTACCGGCATTAACCTCATCGCCCGAAACAGGCATTGAGTTTGGCGGGGCCGCTATATTTTCATTTTATTCGGATACAGTACATCGCGATACCCGTGTTTCAAGTTTATTCGGTTATTCAACCATCACCACCAAAGGACAGGCAAAATTAAGCCTTAACGCCAGCTACTGGACGCCGCAAAATAAATGGCATTATTCCGAAAGCATCAGCTATTACAACTATCCTTTTGATTTTTATGGCATAGGTAACAATACCAAACTATCAAATCTCGATCCTGTATTTGAAAGGCGATATAAGTTTTCCATTGCAGGTGAAAAGCTTTTTGGCGACCGTTTTTACCTTGGTTATGTAGCAGGAGCAGTAAAGTATTTTTATAAATATCAACCCGATCCATATGCTACCATAAATTCAGATCCGCTGGTTGAAGACAAACATGGAGGCGACATAATTTATATCGGCCCAAGCTTTACTTATGACACCCGCAACAATAATACCTATACCACCAAAGGGATGATCATCAGCACTTACTATAATTTGATGCAGGGCATTTATTTTAGTCACTTATATAAAGGCGGCTTTTTTAATATTGAATATTCACAGTTCTTCTTACTGGCAACACCACTGGTGCTGGGGCTGGATATACAGGAGCAAAGCCTTATGGGTGGGCAGTCGCCATTTTATTTAATGCCACAAATGGGAAGTGACGAAATGATGCGCGGTTATTACCAGGGCCGTTACCGCGACAGAAACTATATTGCAGGGCAAACGGAACTTCGTTTCCGGGTTGATCCGCATTGGGGATTTGCCGCGTTTGCCGGAACCGGGGAGGTTTTTCATACAACCTTTAGCGCCCCTCAGTTAAAGCCTAACTACGGTGGCGGCATACGCTACTTTTTTGATGTACAAAAAGGATTGGCAGTTCGTATCGATTACGGCGCAGGTGCAAAACCCACGGGTGAAAAAAGAGAAAGCGGAATTTACATAGCGCTGGGACAGTCTTTTTAGAATATGTGCGGGATGGGGGAATATTTATTTGGTCTTATCCAATCTAAACATCATTTACCTCATCTGCACATTCGCACATTTGTACATCTATTTCATATCTTAATCAAAAAATCCTCCTTCGCCTGTCCTGGTTTAAAAAATACAAGACCTATCCAAAACAGATCAATTGTTACAGTTACTTTTGGGTGTGCTTTTATTTGGTTCCAGGCTTCTTTCATGCCCTGGCTCCAGTAAATATCATCAAAAATAAGCAGTGTGTTATCATGCACTTTTGGCAGGCACCATTCAAAATATTTTAGCGTAGCATTTTTTTGATGATTGCCATCAACAAAAACAAAATCAAGGGTAGGTAGCTTATTAATTATACCAGGCAGGGTATCATTAAAGTCCCCGGTTATCAGGTCCGCATTATTTATGCCTGCTTTTTTAAAAATTTCCTTAGCAACGCCTGCGGTTTCCGGGCATCCCTCCAGTGTATAAACCTTAGCTTTTGGGGTGGCTTTTTGAAGGTAAAGGGTAGTAATACCTAAACAGGTACCTAGTTCAATAATGTTTTCCGGTTTTAAATCAGCTGCTAAGCGGTAAAGTAATTGGGCCAGTTTGGGCGGTTTTAAAGCATTGTGCGCCAGTTCGCTGATCTTTTTTTGGCGGTTATTATTTACAAGCGAGCCTGCGCCCAAATCAGTTGTGGTTATAATCCTGGTGTCAATAAATAGCTGTTCCCGCAGGTTTTCGATCTCTGTATATACTTTTTTGGCATCAAACTCGTAAATTACCTTATCAATCAGCCGGTAAACAAACGGGGAATGTACACCATGCCTGTTTTTTGCTTTAAAGCGGTGCAGCAAGTAATCTTTGGCAAACCTTAAATTAAACATGGCTGTAAAAATATACAAAGGTTTAGTATTTTAGCAGAACGAGCATGATAAATCCAACAGAAGTAAATTCATTAATACGTTTATTAGATGACCCTGACGGGGAGATATTTGAGCATGTACATCAAAAATTGCTTTCCTATGGGCCGGAAGCAATAACATATCTGGAAACAGCATGGGAAGAAGCCTTTGATCCCATCCAGCAGGAACGGATTGCCAACCTGGTGCACGAAATTCAGTTTCGGATAGTTAAAAAAGACCTGCAGCTTTGGCACCAGGGAGGTGCATTTGATCTGCTGCAAGGTATATTGATTGTTAACAGGTACCAATACCCGGATCTTGATGAACAAAAGGTAATTAACCAGATAGAAGGCATAAAGCGCGACATTTGGATACAAATGATGCATGAAGCAAGCCCGGCAGAGCAGATTAAGCTCATCAATCATGTTTTTTATAACATTTATGGCTTTAGCGGCAATACCACTAATCATCAGGATCCGCAAAATAGCTATTTAAGCCAGGTGCTGGAAACAAAAAAGGGTAGCCAGACTTCTCTTGCCATTATTTATTCCATCATTGCCCAAAAATTAGATATCCCCGTTTACGGTGTTAATCTGCCCCAGCATTTTATATTGGCCTATATGGACGAAAGCATGCAAAGCGAGTTTGATGGCGGTATTTTATTTTACATTAATGCTTTTAATAAGGGCTTTATTTTTGGTCGAAGAGATGTGGATATGTTTTTAAAACAGCTAAACTTAAAGTTTGATAAACAGTTTTATGAACCCTGCTCCAATACGGATATTATTAAACGGGTACTCCGCAACCTGATCAGTGCCTATGAACACCTTGGCTCGGCAGAGAAGGTTGAGGAATTAAATGAGTTGTTGGGGATATTGGATACCCCTGGCCTCTGAAGGGGAACTAATGTTAGTCAAAAAGTTTCTCCTTCAGGGGGCTGGGGAGCTAAACCCGTTCTCATCCATCCAGTTCCTGGCCCAATCAATCCATTTATCTTTACTTTTAGGGTTGTTGAGCCCAAAACCGTGGCCGCCTGCTTGAAAAACATGCATTTCCACTTTTACCTTTGCATTTAGCAGCGCATCATAAAACATCAGGCTATTTTGTACGGGTACCACATTATCGTCACTTGCATGCACCAATAATGTAGGCGGTGTATTTGTTGTTATTTGCTTTTCATTGCTGTAAAGTGTTACCAGGTCTGCCGATGGAGTTTTACCGATTAAATTTTCGCGCGAGCCAACATGCGCCATTGGCCCAAAACTAATCACCGGGTACAGTAATATCATAAAATCAGGACGAACGCTGATGTTGTCTTTATCTTCGATCTCTACCTTATCAAAATGTGTTCCTTCGGTTGAAGCCAGGTGACCGCCGGCAGAAAAGCCGATAATGCCTATTTTATCCGGTTTTATTCCCCATTTCGCCGCATTTTTACGTACCATTAAAACAGCCTGCTGTGCATCCTGGAGCGGGCCAACAGTTTTATCAATCATAATATCATCACTTGGCAGCCGGTATTTTACTACAAAAGCAGTTACCCCGAAACTGTTAAAGGCTTTTGCAACTTTATAGCCCTCCTTATCCATGGAAAGCCCGGCATAGCTCCCACCGGGGAATATTAGAATGGCCGACCCGTTTGCCATCCCTTTAGCAGGAATAAACGGAGTAATTGTTGGTATGCTAACCATCGTGACCCACTCATCATTATTTCGTTTATCATTTTTTTCAATATAGGTTGCCGGTGTTGGTTTGCTGTTAGGTACCCCGTTAGGATATAAGGGTATCACGGCTTCCTGAGCAAAAACTGCTGTCGACATTAGCATAGCCGCCAATATTAGCAAAAAACGGTTCTTTTTCATAATGGTTAAACGGTCATTTCTTAGGTTGCGATGGATTTTAAACCTATCGCTAATGAGTAAATAAAGATTATAAATCAAAATGGCAAAAACAAAGTAATTGGCGACATTTTTAATAATCCAATCCCACCACTCATTTAATCAACCTGCTAACTAACTCTTTGGCCCGCCAAATTCCATTAAATAAGCTTTTAAGAATTCGTCGAGATCACCGTCAAGTACTGCCGCTGCATTGGAGGTTTCATGATCCGTACGCAGGTCTTTAACCAGCTTATAGGGATGCAACACATAATTACGGATCTGCGAACCCCACTCGATCTTCTTCTTATTGCCTTCAATGGCATTTGATGCTTCCATACGTTTACGCATTTCAGCTTCATATAATTGTGACTTTAATAGTCGGATCGCATTTTCCTTATTCTGTAGTTGCGACCGCGATTCCTGGTTTTTAATGATGATACCAGATGGTTTATGATACAAACGGACGGCTGTTTCAACCTTGTTTACATTTTGGCCGCCGGCACCTCCTGAGCGGAAGGTTTCAAATTCTATATCAGCATCCTTAACATCAATCTCAATGGTATCGTCAACCAGGGGATAAACATATACAGAAGCAAATGAAGTGTGCCGTTTGGCGTTTGAGTCGAAAGGTGATATTCTCACCAGGCGATGTACACCATTTTCACCCTTTAAATATCCATAAGTGAAATCTCCTTCTATCTGGAGCGTAACCGTTTTAACACCGGCAACATCGCCCTCCTGGAAATCCTGTTCTGTAACCTTGTAGCCGTTTTTCTCGCCCCACATAATGTACATCCGCATCAGCATGCCGGCCCAGTCACAGCTTTCAGTACCACCTGCACCTGCAGTGATCTGCACCACGGCATTAAACTGATCCTCCTCTGCCGAGAGCATATTCTTAAACTCAAGCTCTTCAACAGCTTTTAAAGCGGCTTTAAATTGTTCCAGCATTTCGGCTTCTGTAGCATCACCACTTTGAAAAAATTCAAACAGTACGCCGGTATCTTCAACTACAGATACTACTTTTTGAAAAGCATCGGTCCAAACTTTTTTAGTTTTTATAGAAGCCAATACTTTTTCGGCTTCTTTTGGTTGATCCCAAAACGATGGGCCAACAGTTATTTCCTGTTCCTTTTGGAGTGCATCGAGTTTTTTATCGATGTCAAAGATGCCTCCTCAGGGAAGTTACTCTATCCCTTAAATCCTGAACTTGTTCTTTAGTCATGCGGCAAATATATAGTTTTGGTTGTAATAGTTAAAAAGGCCAAATTGTTGAAATGGCTAACACTCAAAATAAAAAAAGGATTGCAAAGCATAACCTTTACAACCCTTTTACATATAAAACTATTCTATTTAAATTAAGCCAGCATCATCTGGTTAACCAATACACTCATATTACGGTTACCATTTAATTTTGATAACAAGTTACTTAAACCAAAATCTTTGTTTTGTTCATTTTTTGATTGCTTTACCAATTCAGCCATAACAGGCGGGATCAATGAATTTGCCGTTACCAATGCTGAATGTGGTTCAATACCATAAAAATTATTCAGCTTGTTTGCAAACTTATTTACGATGCTCGACACCAGGGATTTATTATACATGTCTGAGAATTGAAAAAACCTAATCAGATCCTGGGTTTTACCTGTCTCCATCTGGTTTTTTAAAACCTCAATAATTGAACTTGAAGCTTCATTTATCACCGCTTCATGATATTTCACCGGGATTGCCGGGTTGTCAATAACAGCCATCCCGGCGTTATTCTTGACAAGTAAAAAAAGTTTTTCGAACATGCCTTTACGTTTATGAACAGTTTAATAAAACGATTAAAAATACACCAATTATTTACCAAGAATTCAAATATACCAAATAATTATTTTGAATCTCAAAAAAATAATGAAAATTTGTTGAAAAAATGACAATTGGCTTATTGTAAAACAAACACTATGAAATGAGTGTTGAATTTACACTTGTATGTAATACTTTCAGGTTTTAATCTTAACCTATGTATTAACTTGTTATTTTTGTATAAAACCATTCAATTATGCTGCCAAACATAGATTTCACTTCCACACAGTCCTATAAATACCTCGCTGATCACTATATTGATATCGTATCAAAAAGCCTTAAAAGCTTATTTGAAATTGACAATCAGCGTTTTAATAAATTTTCAATCCGCTTTGAGGATATCCTTTTCGATTATTCAAAAAACCGCATTGATGAGCAAACTGTAGCTTTGTTGATTCAGTTGGCTAAAGAGTGTTCAGTAAATGATGCAATCGATGCTATGTTTTCCGGCGAAAAAATAAACGTAACCGAGGGACGCCCGGTGTTACATATCGCCTTACGCAACCGGAGCAATACTCCAATTTATGTAGATGGAAAAGATGTAATGCCTGACGTCAATCGCGTACTTGAACAAATGAAAACGTTCAGTGAAGACATTATCTCGGGCAAATGGAAGGGCTTTACAGGCAAGCCCATCACTGATGTGGTTAACATCGGCATTGGCGGTTCAGACCTTGGGCCGGTAATGGTAACTGAAGCTTTAAAAGCCTATAAAAATCATTTGAATATGCACTTTGTATCAAATGTTGATGCAACGCATATTGTAGAGACGTTAAAAGGATTAAATCCCGAAACCACGCTTTTCCTGATCGCTTCAAAAACATTTACCACCCAGGAAACCATGGGCAATGCCCATAGCGCCCGCGACTGGTTTTTAGCAGGTGGCGGTAAGGAAGATGAAGTGGCTAAACATTTTGCCGCGCTATCAACCAACACTGAAGGCGTTGAAAAATTTGGCATCGATACCAAAAACATGTTTGAGTTTTGGGACTGGGTAGGCGGTCGTTACTCTTTATGGAGCGCCATAGGCTTATCAATTGTATTAAGCATCGGGTTTGAAAACTTTACGGAGCTTTTGGCCGGTGCACACGCAGCGGATCAGCATTTTAAAACTACCGAGCTGGACCAGAACATTCCTGCAATAATGGCTTTAGTCGGAATTTGGTATAATAACTTTTTCGAGGCTGAAACCAATGCCATTTTGCCTTATGATCAGTATATGCACCGTTTTGCTGCTTACTTTCAACAGGGGGATATGGAAAGTAACGGTAAACATGTAGACCGCAATGGAAATGCCGTTGATTACTCAACCGGGCCTATTATTTGGGGCGAACCGGGCACTAACGGGCAACATGCCTTTTATCAGCTTATCCACCAGGGTACCAAACTGATCCCTTGTGATTTTATTGCTCCTGCAATATCGCATAATCCGCTAGGTGAGCATCATAATATGCTTTTGTCAAACTTCTTTGCACAAACTGAAGCTTTGATGAATGGAAAAACGCATGAAGAAGTAGTTGCCGAGCTAAAGAAATCCGGTAAAACAGATGAAGAAATTGAAAAACTGGCGCCATTTAAAATGTTTGATGGCAACAGGCCAACAAACTCTTTCCTGCTTAAAGAAATAACTCCATGCAGCCTCGGCTCATTAATAGCCCTGTACGAGCATAAAATTTTCATACAGGGCATCATCTGGAATATTTACAGCTTTGACCAATGGGGCGTTGAACTGGGCAAACAACTGGCCGGCAAAATACTCCCCGAGCTACGTAATGATGACGAGGTGACCAGCCATGATGGGAGTACCAATGGGTTGATTAATCAGTTTAAGGGGTGGAGGTAGGATAGGAAGTTCTGAGTCGTAGTTTTTAGTCAAGAGTCATTTAACTTCAATGTCATTTCGAAGGAGGTACGACTGAGAACTACTCTCTTGAGCATAGCGAAAAATCTTTTGCGCGGGAATGGTTTGATGTATACTATCGCGCGCAAAAGATTTCCCATTGCGGTCGAAATGACATTTTGATCATTAATTATAATATAATGCAGCCAATATTTTCTCGAAATCCCGATA